>CAUQUY010000009.1:0-35872 GCA_963521405.1 uncultured Streptococcus sp. | reverse complement strand
ATAGAAAGTAGGACACTAAAGATGAATATGAGTATTAGAGAAATTATAGATAAAAAGGAAAAAGAACTGATTTCAAAAGAAGTTTTATATGATCTTCCCGAATGGTTTGGAATGCCAGAAAGCACGCAGGAATATGTCGATGATGCGATGGACAAACCGTTTCTAGCTTGTTTTGTAGAAGGAAAGCTAGCAGGATATGTTGTGTTGAATGCTACGAGTGAGGATTGTGCAGATATTTTTGTCATGGGAGTCAAAAAGGAATTTAACTGCCAAGGAATCGGCCAAAAATTGAATGAGGCGTATGAGCAACTAGCTCGGAGTTTAGGATACACTTATTCCCAAGTGAAGACTGTGAAAATGGGACATTACGAACAGTATGATCGCACGAATCTTTTTTATAAGGCGATGGGGTATAAGGAGTTAGAATGCTTCCCGACTTTGTGGGATGAATGGAATCCGTGTCAAATCTATATTAAATATTTAGGGGCATGAAGCAGAAAACTACAGAAAATAGGAAACAGAGGAGAGTTCGATGAAAGTAAAGAAGATAGGAATCGTTAGCTTATCCAGCGGAATAATGGGAGAGAACTTCATTCAGCATGAACTCGACCTTGGAAAGAAACGTTTAGAAGAGTACGGTGTAGCAGTTGAATTTTTACCCCATGCTTTAAAAGGGCTTGAATTTATAAAGCAGTATCCAGAATGTAGAGCGCAAGACTTGATAACTGCATTTCAAGATGACTCGATTGATATGGTTTTATGTGCGATTGGCGGGGATGATACGTATCGCCTACTCCCTTACTTATTTGAACAGGACGCGCTTAGAAAGGTTGCTAAACAGAAGATTTTTCTAGGCTTTTCAGATACAACAATGAATCATTTAATGTTACATAAAGTTGGCATTCAAAGCTTTTATGGACAGGCTTTCTTACCAGATGTATGTGAACTTTCAACGGAAATGCTCCCATATACGAAATCGTATTTTGAGGAATTACTGACAACGGGAAGAATTAAAGAAATTCGCC
This sequence comes from uncultured Streptococcus sp., assembly GCA_963521405.1. GTDB lineage: Bacteria > Bacillota > Bacilli > Lactobacillales > Aerococcaceae > Granulicatella. The sequence goes on along the minus strand of CAUQUY010000009.1, from coordinate 34,847 downwards.
CAAGTGACATTTGGTATCAGGAGAGAGAAGATTTTAGCGAAAAAGGATTAGGGGTTTCGATGCCAAGTTTTCCAAATCAAGGGTTTGAATTATTAAAAGGAAATGCCCAATTTAGCGGGCCGATTCTAGGAGGATGCTTAGAATCAATGTATGATTGTTTCGATTCTTCATTATATGCAGATTCTGTACAGCTTACTCAGAAATATCAGCTATTTCCAACGATTGAAGACTGGAATGGGAAAATACTGTTGCTGGAAACAAGCGAGGAACGACCAAGTGTTGAATTGTATCGAAAGATGATTCAAGCTTTAAAACAGTATGGAATCTTTGATGTAGTTTCTGGTGTGTTGGTGGGTAAACCTCAAAATGAAATTCATTACGAAGAATACAAAGCAGTACTGCTAGAGGAGCTGGAGGACAGAGAGGTCTCTATTGTTTACAATATTAATGTTGGACATGCGACACCACGCTGTATTGTTCCTTTTGGAGTACATGCCCAAGTTGATGTGGATGCACAAGTCATACGATTTGATTATAATAAATAGAGTAGAGATTAGAGTTAGAAAAGGGGATCAGAGATGGATCTAAAAGATTTTACAGAAAAAGAACAAGAACAAATTAAAAAAGGATTGAGCACTGCGGTGTTGACGGATAAAGAAGCGGCTAAGAAAATTTTAGCGCTAGTGCCAGAAGAATGGATTAAGGCAATTCCGTTCTTAGTTAGAGGTCATGCGACAACAAAAACTGTTCAACGCATCGCAAAAGAAAATCCTGAACTTTACGCAGTCGCAAAACGAAAAGGAGAGCTTCCTGAAAAAGAACGCGAAGAATTGCGTGAAATCATCACTGGAATTTTCCAACAAAAGATGAACAAACACAACATTAAATAATGACAGTGCCATGCATGGATTCGTGCATGGCGCTTTGTATTTTCGCAGAAATACGATACAGTAGGAAGTGAGAAGAAATGAAGTAGGAGAAAGGGAGTAAGAAAATGGAAAGAATTGAACCAGTAGCATTTCAAGCGTTGCATCAAAAAGAGGACATCACGATTCTAGACGTTCGTGAAGTGGATGAATTCCAAGCAGGACATATCGAAGGTGCTGTGAATGCGCCGCTTAGTACGTTAGATAAGGGGTATGAACAGCTGGATGCGTCGAAACGCTATTATGTGATTTGCCAAGGCGGCATGCGTTCGGAGCGTGCGTGTCAATTCTTAGAGACAAAAGGTTTTGACGTGGTAAATGTAGAAGGAGGAATGAATCAGTGGCAAGCTTAAAGCAAACAACAGAGGTGCAACTAGTTCCTTTTAATAAAAGCTTCCTTGAAACGATTTGGAAGATTGGTTTTTCAACAGACCATCCAGCGTGGACGAAGTTTAACGCGCCGTATTTTAATGACTATCGCAAGTTTGATGATGCGAAAAGTTTTGGAGCAAGCCCGATTGCGGACTTTTTAATGAGCGAAGATTGCAGATGTATTGTAGTTGACGGTCAGCCTGTTGGGATGGTTTCAAAATCATGGGTGGACGAAGCAACACGATGGCTAGAAATCGGGATTGTGATTTATGACGACCAGTTATGGAGCCGAGGGGTTGCGACTACCGCGCTAACGAAGTGGGTGGATGCCATTTTCCACGAAACTGATGCGCTTGAACATATTGGCATGACGACTTGGAGTGGAAATGGTGCGATGATGGCCGTTGCTGAGAAATTAGGGTTCTTAAAAGAAGGCCAAATTCGTAAAGTTCGCTACTACAAAGGACAGTATTATGACAGCGTGAAGTATGGGATTTTACGCGAAGAGTGGAATACAAGAGCATAAGGATAAAGAAAGAGACTAATCAATGTGTGATTAGTCTCTTGTAGTATGTTAATCATTATTTTCCTGTAGTGTTTGGATCTAAGCCAAATGATTGTTCAAAGAAAGGTCTTAAAGTATTGATTGTATCTGCTGTGCCTTCAAGGGCAACTGCATATACTTTTTCACCTTTTTGGAAAACCCATTCGTACATGTATTTTCCGTCCGTAAATACTACTTTTACTAAGAAAGCTTGCTCTCCAGCAAATTTAGCTTTTACTCCCTGTAGTTGTTTCACTTGTTTGTTATTTTCCCAGTTATTATACAAACGGTTGGCAAGTAATTCTGCACCGAATTTCTCATCATCTTTTAGTTTAACGGAATCTTTAGTGTACGCGTTCATTGATAAAATATTGTATTTATCTGGTGAAGAAAATTGGAATTGAGAACCAGTGTTTTTATCTTGGTATGTTGCCCAGTCTTTAGGGACGTTAATATAACCAGATTCTTCACGGCCAACACGTTGAGTATCTTCAAATGATACTTTTTTTTCTGTAGAAGAAGCGCTGGCAGTAGTTGTTGGAGCAGTTGTCGTTGGTGCAGCTGTAGTTACTTCAGTTGTTGGCGCAGCTGCTGGTTCCGCTGTTTTCTTTTCTCCGTTTCCGCAAGCCGCTACCATTAAAGCGGATAGAAGCGTCACAGAGGTTAATAAAATTTTGTTTTTCAAATTGTTTTTCTCCTTGATTAGGTTAATACCTGGTTTTTATATTATTGTCCAGGAGTTTTTGCATTTAAGCCCCAAGATTGTTCAAAAACTGGTCTTAACGATTTAACCATGTCTTCTGTACCTTCGATTGAGACTACGTAAACGATATCCCCTTTTTGGAGAATCCATTCGAACATAGTTTTACCATCGGAGAATGTTGCTTTTATTAAGTAAGCTTTTTCTCCCGCAAAATCAGCTTTCACGCCTTGAACACTAGTTTGTTCTTTATCATTTTTCACGCCATTGAGCAAACGATTTGCAATTAATTCTGCGCCAAACGTTTCACCATCATTAAGTTTAACTTTATCTTTAGAATAAGACTCTAGATACATAATATTATATTGATCTGGTGACGAATAATAGAAGTTATCAGGGTTGTTTGAGGCTTTGAATACTACCCAGTCTTTAGGGACGTTGACATAGCCAATATTATCTTTCCCAACACGTTGAGTGTCTTCAAGTGATACTTTTTTTGTCTCTGAAGAAGTCCCAGGAGTTGTTGTTTTAGCAGTAGTCGTTGGAGCAGTAGTTGTTGGTGCAGCTGTAGTTTCTTTAGCGACTTCAGTTGTTGGTGCAGCAGCAGGTTCCGCTGTTTTCTTTTCTCCGTTTCCGCAAGCCGCTACCATTAAAGCAGATAGAAGTGTCACAGAGCTTAATAAAATTTTGTTTTTCATGATAAATATTCTCCTTAACAGATTTATTATACTTGTATTATATCACACGTGAATGAAAAATCAACTAGGAAAATTTTTGGCTAAAAAGAGAGACAATAGAGTATAACAACAGAGACTAACCATAGCGATTAGTCTCAGTTATTTAACTACTAATTATTTACCTGGAGTTTTTGGATCTAAGCCCCATGTTTGTTCAATCAAGTCAATCATTTTTTGAAGAGTGCTTTTGTCTCCGTCAAAGGCTACTGTATATACTTTATCACCTTTTTGGAAGATCCAGGTAAAGAAATATTTTCCATCTTTTGTGAGAGATTGGATGACAAAAGCATCAATTCCAATCACTTTGGATTTCGCACCTTGAATTTTAGCGATTTCAGAATTGTTTTCGTATGTAGTATATAAACGGTTCGCAACCAATTCTGCACCCCAGGTGTCATTTTTCCCAAGTTTTACTTGGTCTTTAGAGTAGCCAGTTAATGTCACAACATTGTATCCATCTGCTGTGTATTGATACTGTTGTGGGTTGTTTCCTTCGATTTCTTTGAACTCTACCCAGTCTTTAGGAACATTGACATAACCAGTATCTTCACGTCCGATACGTTTAGTATCTGCAAGTGATACTTCTTTTGTTTCAGAAGAAGCGCCCGCAGTAGTTGTCGGTGCTGTTGTAGTTGGTGTAGCTGTAGTTACTTCTGTTGTTGGAGCTGCAGTTGTTTCCGTTGCTTTCTTTTCTCCGTTTCCACAAGCCGCTACCAATAAAGCAGACAGAAGCGTCACAGAACCGAATAAAATTTTGTTTTTCATCAGGATTGTTCTCCTTAAAGGTTGTTATAGGTCTATTTTACCATTAATGAGATGGAATTTAAATAATACAAAAAAGAGTATAAAATAAGAGACTAATCGTAGTGATTAGTCTCCGTTATTTAATTATTGATTATTTCCCTGGAGTTTTTGGATCTAAGCCCCATGTTTGTTCAATTAAGTCAAACATTTTTAAAAGTGTTTCTTTATTTCCTTCAAAGCTTGTTGAATACACTTTGTCGTCTTTTTGGAAGACCCAGGTGAAGAAATATTTACCGTCTTTTGTAAGAATTTGAACTAGAAAAGCATCCATTCCGACCACTTTTCTTTTGGCACCTTGGATTTTTTCGATGCTAGGATTTTTTTGGTACGTACCATATAATCGGTTCGCAACCATTTCTGCGCCCCATGTTTCACCTTCGACAGGTTGGTATTTGTCCTTAGTGTAGACGTTTAATGTCACAATATTATATCCATCTAATGCAGCATATTGATACTGAGGGCCACCATTAGCAGATTTAAACTCTACCCAGTCTTTAGGAACGTTGACATAACCAGTATCTTCACGTCCGATACGTTGAGTATCTTCAAGTGAAACTTCAGCTGTCTCAGAAGAAGCGCTAGCAGTAGTTGTTGGAGCTGTTGTAGTTGGTGCAGCTGTAGTTGCTTCTGTTGTTGGAGCTGCCGTTGTTTCCGTTGCTTTCTTTTCTCCATTTCCGCAAGCCGCTACCATTAAAGCAGACAGAAGCGTCACAGAGCCTAATAAAATTTTGTTTTTCATCATGATTGTTCTCCTTAAAAGTTGTTGTTACAAGGTTATTTTAGCATTCTTTAGATTAAATTTAAATAGAGAGCCAATTTTTCTCGAACTGTGAACATGTGCGAATCAGTCTCTTTTAGTATTGTCTAGGAAATTTTGGATCTAAGCTCCATGTATTTTGTAAAATAGGTCTTAATGAGTTGATTGTTTCTTCTGACCCTTCGATTGCAACTCGATAAACGAGATCTCCTTTTAGGAAGAACCAATCGTATAGAGTTTTTCCGTCTGTAAATGTTACTTTTAATAAGAAAGCTTCTTCTCCAGCAAAATTTGTCTTTACAGCATCTAAACTAGTCTGTTGTTTGTCATCTTTCCATTTAACATACATACGGTTCGCAACTGCTTTTGCTCCCCAGGGTTCCCCATCGTTAAGTTTAAATTGCTCTTTACTAAAACTTTTGAGTAATAAAATATGGTATTTATCTGGTGAAGAATAACGGAATAAATCAGGATATTTTGAGCTACTGTATACTATCCAATCTTTAGGAACATTGATATAGCCCACATCTTCACGTCCGATACGTTGAGTATCTCCAAGTGAGACTTCTTTTGCATCAGAAGAAGCGCTAGCAGTTGTTGTTGGAGCAGTTGTCGTTGGTGTAGCAGTGGTTACCTCTGTTGTTGGAGCTGCCGTTGTTTCAAGCGCTTTCTTTTCTCTGTTTCCGCAAGCCGCTACTATTAACGCAGTTAGAAGCGTTACAGAACCTAATAAAATTTTGTTTTTCATCATGATTGTTCTCCTTGGTTTAGTTCAGATGTTTTGATTATTGTCCTGGAGTTTTTGAATTTATGCCCCAAGATTGTTCAAGAATAGGTTTTAATGTTGCGACTGTATTCTCTGTTCCTTCCAGTAAAACGTCATATACTTTTTCTCCTCTTTGGAAAATCCATTGGAACAAGTATTTGCCATCTTTCAATTGAATTTTAATAAGGAAAGCATCCTCGCCAGCAAATTTTGTCTTTTCCTTTTGTGTTTTTTCGACTTTAGGATTGTATTGCCAGCCTTCATACAAACGGTTAGCTAGTAACTCTGCCCCGAAAGTTTCTCCAGCATTCACGTGTAATTGGTCTTTGTCATATCCATTGATCGTAATCATGTTGTATGAATCTTTTGAAGCATATTGGAATTGAGGGCCACCGTTTGGGTCTTTGTATGCTACCCAGTCTTTAGGAACGTTGAAATAACCGACATCCCCGCGGCCTACACGTTGAGTGTTATCAAGTGAGACTTCTTTTGTCTCAGCAGTTTCAGCCGTTGTTGTAGGCGTGGTTGTAGTTGTTACAGTTGTAGTTACTTCAGTTGTTGGCGCCACAGTTGTTTCAGGTGCTTTCTTTTCCCCGTTACCGCAAGCCGCTAGCACTAACGCAGACAGGAGTGTCACAGAACCTAATACGATTTTGTTTTTCATAAAACCCTCCTAAATGGTTATTTGTTATTATTTTATCATGTTCCAAATAATATTAAAAGAAGCGGTAGGAAGGGATTGGATGTAAGTTTTAGAATTGTTTTTTTAGTTTGTAGGAGAGATAATAATAGTGAATAGGTCGAAATCGTGATGGTTTTAGTAAGAATCTGAGGTGATAACTATGCTAATTCTAAAATTAATCTTACTCGCCCTAGGAATTACATTTTCAGTTTTTGGATATCTCATTGTATGCAAAAAGAAGTTTGGGCTTATCAATGATTTTGAAGCACGTAAGAAAGTTGGTAGCCGAACAGACGCAGATGCGATTCGTGTTGGGAAGGTTGCGTTAACCTTAGGCGCTGGCTTACTCGTACTATTTGTGTTATTAATGATATTTACGTAGAAAAATACTGTAGAAAGTGAGTTTGGCAGTGAAGGAATTAGCATTAACATTAGAAGATACGCAGTGGGAGAAGACTGAGATTACGCATGATCGTCACGTTGCTCGTGCAATCGTTGTGGACGAGGAAGGATTTTTCTACTTTGTTCGTGTCGTTAGAGATGATATTTTCGGCAATGGAGCTTTTATTGAAACAGCTGGTGGCGGCGTGGAAGCTGGAGAGACTCCTGAAGAGGCAATCCACCGGGAGCTGAAGGAAGAGCTTGGAGCGAGCGTGGAAGTACTGTGCAAGATTGGTACGGTGAGCGACTACTACAATCAGATTCACCGCCATAATGTGAACCACTATTTCCTCTGCCTCGTGACGAGTTTCGGGAAAACAGAAATGACTCCAAAAGAATTAGAGGAGTTCGAGTTGTCGACGTTGAAACTCACATATGAAGAAGCCGTCGAAGAGTACAAACGATGCGAAGCGAAACCGTGGGGCGTACTCTTGGCGAACCGTGAATTACCAGTGCTCGAGTGGGCAAATCAGTGGATTTCAAGCAAAGAATAAAAGTGTCTTTCTCAATAAATCTGTACGATAAAAATATAACATAACTTCAAAGACCTGGCAGAAATGTCAGGTCTTTCTTTTTTTGTAAAAACCTCATTGAGAAAAAATAACGTAATTAAATTATGAGAGGAGGATAAATGAAATTGTGACTAAATTATGGTACAATTAAGTCACAAAACAAAAGGAGGAATGGATATGAAAATTATTCCGATGAGAGATTTAAAAAACACAGTAGAAGTAGAAAGACAATGCAAAGAAGAACAAGGACCTATTTTTGTGACAAAAAATGGTTATGGGAGACTAGTCGTGATGGATATCGAATATTATGAAAGCACGATTCAAAAAATGGAAGAAGCTCGCTTACTGATTGAAGCACTTGAAGATGTTGAAGAAGGTCGCGTGCTAGATGGGAAAGAGGCGCTTCTAAAATTGAGGGAGAAGTATGGAATATGAGTTTGAACTGACCGAAAAAGCGAATAATGATATTGAAGGAATTCTCTATTATCTTTCCAAGGAATTAATGACTCCGAAATCTGCGACTCTTTTTATGGATGCGTTGATGAAAGGGTTCAATCAGATTTGTACATTCCCTGAGAGCGGAGAAGTATTAGATAACAAATTTGTTCCGACAGATATGATTCGAAGAGTTCTGATTGGAAGGTATGTTATTTTTTACCTCATCATGAAAGGACAAAAGAGAATTCTGATATTGAGGGTATCTCATGAATTGAGAGATGTGAGAAATATCCTTCAACATACAACGTTCAATATCGAAGAATCTAGTGCTATGCTATTAATTTAGTAAAATATAGGACTGACTTAGAAGATCTGACAAAAATGTCAGGTCTTTTTCTGTTAGCAATATATCCTATACGTTTTTTTCACTCGAAAGGATGAAAAATAAATAATAACTCTATTGTATTCAGGATGTAGGCGGACTATACTAAATCTAGTTAGTGTGTTTTTTAACAAAGTGTATTAGGGGGAATTACGGTGAAGATTCAATCGAATTGGAAATTGGGGTTATTAGTAGTCGCTTGCGTTTCTTTAGCAGCGTGTGGGGGACATAAGAAAGAGTCTAAGGCGACAACAGAAGAGGTAGCGAAAGTCACAACAGTTGAAACGACGACAGTGGCACCTGCGAAGTTGCCAGATTCGTTACTTCCGTTTAAGAAGGAAAAGCAATTGGTTTTGGGAGACCTTGATAAATTAGAGCGTTCGACATCGGCTCATATTCAACTGAATATCAAAGATAAACCGAAAGCGAAAAGAGAACCGAAAATCAGTGTAGATCCAGTTGGTTGGCATAACTATAAGATGCCGATTGATGACTCCGGAAGTGGTAAAGAAGCGTGGTTGATGAATCGCGGGCATTTAGTAGGATATCAATTCAGTGGACTCGATAACGAGTTACGGAATTTAACACCAATGACAGCCCTGTTAAATACAGGTAGTTTGTCCGATAAGGATTCGGCAAACCAAACCGCGATGCTTTTCTACGAGAATAATCTTGCAGATTGGATTAATGCTCATCCAAATGATTGGTTGGATTATAAAGTAACGCCAATTTACGAAGGGGATGAACTCATTCCTCGAAAAATTGAGTTGCAGTATGCTGGAATTAAAAGTGATGGAACTCTGATGAAGATTTCATTTGGAACAAAACAAGAGAACATTGATAAAGATGGCGTGACTCACGTAATGCTTGATAACACTTCGCCAAATGCGAAAATAGACTATGCGACTGGAAATGCGGAACCGTTATTTGCGAAGAAAAAAGTAGAAACTACTGTTGCCCAGACTGAGACTGTAACTGAAGCTGTAACCGAAACAACAGTAAATCAAGAAGAGTACCGAACTGTATATGTAGCTAAAAAAGGAAAGTCAGATGTGTATTGGTACAATAAAGGGAACATGCCGCACAATACAAATTGGGGGAATGTTGTAGAAATGACAGAAGCACAGGCAAAAAGGTTAGGGAAACGACATACCTCTAAAGAATGAAAAAAGAGCACCACACAATCGTGTGGTGCTCCTTTCGTTTAATCTTCTTTCACTAAATACCCTAATTTGTCGAGGGCGTCTTCGATATAGTCGAGGTCTTGTTGGTTTTCGGCTTCAACCAGATGATAATGCACACCGTCTGTTAAAGAGGACAGTGGGCGGAAGTCGGCTTGATGGATTTGCTCCAAGAAGTGCTGAACGTCGCGGCGACAGGTCAGTTTCACGAGCGTTTGGATTTCACCGTAAACTGGATGGTCGATTTGAATATTTTGAACGCGACCTCCATTATCGACAATGGCTAGAAGTTCACTCTCGATAGCCTCGGTATCGTGTTTGACCTTGAAGAGGCGATGAACGTACGGCGAACTCTCTTGCTCCTTGTAGACATATCCGCGGTTGGTCGATAGAATCGTGGCTCCATCAGCGCGAAGAAGCGCGATATCTTGCACGATAATTTGTCGAGTTACGTGGAAATGTTCCGCCAGGCTTTGGCCGTTGAGTGGCTTCGGCGCGTTTTTCAGCAGTTTAAGTAATTCAGCTTTTCGTTCTTTTGGCATAGTTTCCCTCTTTTAACGTCTTTTTTGTAAAACTTTATACACCACTAGTGCTAATTCATAGTCTACCATACTGTGAATCACTGTACCAAATCCGACTAGGACGAAGAGGACGTAAAACATGCTTTGAAGATCCGTTCCTGAAACGGAGTAGAAGAGGACGCAGGCTAGTACTTCGCCGACTGCGTGAATGAGCGCCAATACGAAGTTGAAAATCCATGACGCTTTGCGATTTTCTAGTGTCTTTGGATATTTTTGTAGGAAAAAGGCTCCTAGTGTCGCAAAGAGAATATGCGAAAGCGCGCGGAATACGATAACGAGTGGATATGCTCCGGAAATAAAGAATCCATAAGAGGATCCAAGCACGACGAAGATAGCCATCCACGGATTGATAAACATCGCAATAAAGATTGCAACGTGGCTTCCGAGTGTATACGAAGCTGGCGGAATCACCAATTTTAGTGGCATCGCGATAGGAATGAAGATGGCAATCGCTGTTAATAATGCGGTTAGTGTCATAAAACGAACATTTTTCATCAGAATAAAACTCTCCCTTTGTTTACTGTATATACAGTAGTATAGTTCTGTGTATACAATAAATCAATAGCAAAAACTCCATTTTAAAAAATAAATGAAAAGAAAATCTCGATACGAGATTATTTTTCGCTTATAATCCGCTCATTTTTCGCTTGATTCTATAAAGAAGTAACATTACAATAGGACAAAAGAGAGGTGTGAAAGATGCAACCTAATTTTCAGATAACAGAGAAAATCTTGAGATTGGTGCACAATATTGCGGAACTCCTGACAAAATATTCCATCGAGAAACGTCCGCTTTTATTGCGTAAGGAAAATCGAATTCGCTCGATTCAATCCTCACTAGCGATTGAAAATAATAGTCTGACGTTAGAACAAGTAACGGATGTGATCGAAGGACGAAGAGTTTTGGGACCGCCTAAGGATATTCATGAAGTACAAAATGCGTATGAGGCGTACGAGCGTGTATTTTCAATGGAACCTTATCGTGTAGAAGATTTCCTAAAAGCGCATGAACTGTTGACGCAAGAGCTTGTAAAGCATCCTGGGCAGTTTCGCTTGAGTGATGTCGGCGTTTATGATGCCAGTGGGCGAGTGGTTCATGTGGGAGCGCGCCCGCAGTTTGTTCCAGGACTTGTGGAAGAGTTATTCACCTGGGCAAAGAACAGTGATTTGCTCGATTTAGTGAAATCATGTCTCGTTCATTTTGAATTGGAGATGATCCATCCGTTTGAAGACGGGAATGGTCGAATGGGCCGCTTATGGCAAAGTCTCATCCTTAGTCGGTGGAATCCGCTATTCGAATGGCTTCCGATTGAGTCTGTGATTCATGCCCATCAGCAAGGCTACTATGACGCACTCGCCATTAGCAACAAGGAAAATGATGCGACAGTCTTTGTCGAGTTTATGCTCGAAGTGATTTTGGAAACTCTTGAAGAAGTGAAAGTACAAGACCGTATCGAAGAAGAAAATTCGGAGTACATCGTCTTGCCATCATTAAAACCAAAAGAGCGAGAAGTCTTTGAACAAGTAAAAGCCTATCTTGAACAGTATGGGAATATCGGTAATCAGCAAGCACAAGAACTCACTGGGCTCAGTGCCGCAACCGTTAGACGCTACTTATCGTTGTTTGTCAAAGTTGGTTTGCTGACTTCAAGCGGAAGTACGAAAGGAAAGTTATATTCATTAGGTTCTATTTAGATTCAAACGGTCTCCTCATAACTTCATTTCATCATAAAACACCCCAAAAGTTAGATTTTCTGTCTAACTTTTGGGGTGCGCTTCATAAAAGAGGTTCCTTTTCGCATCTATTGTCTTTTAAAGTGAATAAGTAGCATATTAGAATTAATTTTTTAAAGCGTACATTTGATTTTTAATATACAACTCCATCTCATTAAATGCCTCATCTGTAACTTTTCCATTTTTTTGTTTGGCTAAATATAAATAAAATTGGACAGGTTCTGGCTCGTCCAGGTCAATCAATTGAATACCGTCCAGTTTTAAAAAATCGACGAGAAGGCCGATAGTGTTTTTCTGTTGGATAAAGTTTTCGAAGCCTTGAATATCGCTAACTTCGGCCAATATATTTGGGATGATTCCGTATGAATTCATAAATTTCCAAAACACTTCATGATGAATGAAATGTTCATTAAAGAGGATATATTTTTCATGCTCTAATTGCGAGAGATGAACATGAGACTCTTTTGATAGTGGATGTTTTTTCGGAACGGCTAATTTAAACGGGAAAGTTGCGATTTTTTTCAGATCAAGGTTGCTGCTAAAAACTTCTTTACTCGTTCCGAATAAAGCAATATCTAATTTATTCGAAATAACTTTCTTTGTGATTTCTTTAGAGCCATCTTCTAATAAGCCGATTTCAGTTCCGAAAATCTCTTCTAGCGATGAAATATGTTTTGTTAAATCGAAGAAACGCGAAAGAGCGGCGGTAAGACCGATTTTAATACGTCCATCATGAGCGTTCTTTACAGCTGTTATGCCCATGTCCAGTTGTTGAAGGGCATTGAGTGAATACTTTCTAAAAAGTTCGCCTTCTTTAGTAAGAGACACATCTGTATGAGATTGGTTCCGTAGGATAAGCTGCACACCGAGATCTTCTTCTAATGATTTAATGGCATAGCTGACAGTAGGTTGACTGACTTTGAAAGTTGAAGCTACTTTTGAAAAAGATTTTAAACGGCATAGAGCATTAAAGTATTTGAGTTGTTGAAGTTTCATAAGTAAGACTCCTCATATTTAAAAAAATTATAACACGTCCTCTATTTGACTATGCTAAAAGGGAATCGTTAAAATGTCAATAGGGAGCACAGGATGGGGAGAAAGAGTTTATTGGTGATAAACTTTTCTGTCTCCGTTTTTTTTTACGCTCTTAAACAAAGCATCAACGGCAATGAAACGCCATTTTGCAGATGACTATTTTATAGGAGGAATCACCATGCGTGGACACCAAATTTTAAATGACCCTTTTAAAAATAAAGGGACAGCATTTACACAAGAAGAACGTCAAGAATTAGGATTGGTAGGATTATTGCCACCTTACGTTCAAACGTTAGAAGAACAAGCAGCGCAAACATATGCGCATATGCACCAAAAAGGTAGTGACCTTGAAAAACGCCTTTTCTTAATGGAAATTTTCAATACAAATCGTACGTTATTTTATTATTTATTCTCACAACATTTAGAAGAATTCAACCCAATCGTGTATGATCCAACGATTGCTGACACTATCGAAAACTACAGCGAACTTTTTGTGGATCCTCAATATGCGGCTTACTTAGATATCAATCACCCAGAAAATATCGAAGCAACCTTGAAAAATGCTGCAGGGGACCGTGAGATTCGTTTAATCGTCGTAACCGATGCGGAAGGAATTCTGGGAATTGGTGACTGGGGTACAAACGGTGTAGATATTTCTGTAGGGAAATTAATGGTGTACACAGGCGCGGCTGGCATCGATCCAGCAAGTGTTTTGCCTTTAGTGATTGATGCTGGTACAAACCGTCAAAGTCTATTAGATGATCCTAACTATTTAGGAAACCGTCATGAACGTGTTCGTGGGGACCGTTACTATGCATTTATCGACCAATTTGTTGAAACGGCAGAGCGTCTTTTCCCTAAATTATACTTACACTGGGAAGACTTCGGGCGTGGCAACGCGGCCAATATTTTAAACAAATACAAAACTCAAATTCCAACCTTCAATGATGATATTCAAGGAACAGGAATTGTAACGCTTGGTGGGGTGTTTGCCTCAATGGATATTGCTGGTGAAAAATTAACAGATCAAGTGTACTTATGCTACGGTGGGGGAACTGCAGGGGCAGGAATTGCTTCTCGTGTCCTTCGTGAAATGGTTGTCGACGGTCTAAGTGAAGAAGAAGCCTATAAACGTTTCTTCATGGTAGATAAACAAGGATTGTTATTCGATGATATGGACGATTTAACACCTGAACAACGACCATTTGCGAAAAAACGTAGCGATTTTGCTAACGCAGATAAATTAACAGATTTATTAGAAGTAGTGAAAACTGTTAAACCAACTATCTTAGTGGGAACTTCAACTCAACCGAATACATTTACAAAAGAAGTTGTAGAAGCGATGTGTGAAAATGCAGAACGTCCTGTCATCTTCCCATTGTCTAACCCAACAAAATTAGCAGAAGCATCAGCAAAAGACATCATCGAATGGTCTAACGGAAAAGCTTTTGTTGCAACAGGGATTCCTTCAGATGATGTTGAGTTCAACGGAGTAAACTACGTGATTGGTCAAGCGAACAATGCGTTGATTTATCCTGGTCTTGGATTAGGAATGTTGGCTTCTGAGGCGAGTCTATTAACCGATGAAATGATTGGTGCAGCGGCTCATGCTGTAAATGGCATCGTTGATATTACAAAACCAGGGGCACCTGTATTACCACCGTTCAAATACGTCAATGAAGTATCATTGAAAGTGGCAACAGCTGTAGCTAAAAAAGCACAGGAACAAGGCTTAGCACGCGCTGCTGAACAAGATATGGAAAAAGCAGTTCGTGAATTTAGATGGACACCAAAATATTAGGAGGCGATGTAGATGTTATTTTTAACATCTCTTGAGTCCATTGTTCCAATTATTGCACTAATTGTGCTTGGATACTTCTTACAAGTAAAAGGTTTGTTCCATAATGATTTTGGTAATGATTTATCTAAACTCATTATGAATGTAGCAATGCCCGTATCGATTTTTGTTTCCGTGTTAAAATATTTAACACTAGAAAAATTGATTAGCTTGTCTGGAGGACTCATCTATACGTTTATAGCTTTTGCACTTGGATATATCGTTGCCTTCTTAAGTGTCAAAGCCTTTAAAGTGGCTCCAGGGCGAAGAGGGACTGTCATTAATACATTCGTGAATGCAAACACGATTTTTATTGGGTTACCTCTAAATATCGCACTTTTTGGGGATGATGCCTTGGCATATTTCTTGATTTACTATATTACGAATACAATTTCCACTTGGACATTAGGTGTCTTTTTAATGACAAGTGATAGTAAAGATGGAAAGAAAAAACAAGAATCGCATTTTGATTGGAAGAGATTACTTCCAGCTCCCTTACTTGGGTTTATTGTTTCTGTAGTATTTTTAGTAATCAATATTCCACTCCCAAGTTTTGTGTCTAGTACATTGGGATATATCGGAGGGTTAACAACCCCGCTTTCACTCGTATATATTGGAATCGTGTTAGCTAAAGCAGGAATTAAAACGATTCGATTTGATAAGGATAGTATTGTAGCGCTAATAGGTCGATTTATTGTTGCGCCCGTATTAATGTTTCTAGTCTTGAAATTAATGGCGCCGGGTATGGTAACGGCAGAATATCAAACCTTTATGATTCAGTCTGCTACACCGGCCTTAGCAGTATTGCCAATCTTAGCAAACCAAGGGGATGGAGATGTCGAATTCGCAACGAATATCGTGACTTTAAGTACAGTGCTATTCGTTATTGTCATCCCAATTCTTCAAACCATTATTGGATAACTGGGTTTCCCGGCTAACATGCTGGGACCCTTTTTTTTGGGGCAAAGGATTCTTTGTATTCAGAGTTTTCTTGAAAAAAACAACATTCTACTATACTATTAGAGGGTAGAAATTCAAAGAGCAAGGAGCTTATTATGAAACAAAAATTCGGAATTATTTTAGCAGCCGGTAAAGGGACTCGTATGAAATCTGCCCTTTACAAAGTGATGCATCCAGTTTGCGGGAAACCAATGGTAGAGCATGTTGTCGACCAAGTTGAAAAAACAGGAGCTACTGAAATCGTAGCTATCGTTGGACATGGTGCTGAAATGGTACAAAACCATCTTGGAGATCGTGTTTCTTATGCCGTACAAGAAGAACAATTAGGAACAGGGCACGCAGTGTTACAAGCAGAATCTCTTCTAAAAGGAAAAGAAGGAACGACAATTGTGATTTGTGGAGACACTCCATTATTAACAAGCGAAACTCTTTCAGCTTTAATGGAAGAGCATGAACGTACAGGCGCGAAAGCAACGATCCTTACAGCAATTGCCGAAGATCCAACAGGCTACGGTCGTGTGATTCGTGACGCTGACGGTTCTGTTCTAAAAAACGTGGAACAAAAAGACGCAACTCCTGAAGAACAACAAGTAAAAGAAATCAACACGGGTACTTACTGCTTCGATAACGTAGCTCTTTTCAGCGCGTTACACGAAGTTGGTAACGACAACGCTCAAGGCGAGTACTACTTACCAGACGTATTAGAAATCTTGAAGAAACGTGGAGAAGTGGTTTCTGCTTATCCAATGAAAGATTTCGACGAAGGTATGGGTGTCAATGACCGCGTAGCTCTATCAAAAGCAGAGAAATATATGCGTAACCGTATCAATGAAGAACATATGCGTAACGGGGTTACTTTAATCGACCCAGAAGCAACTTATATCGAATCGACTGTTCAAATCGGTGCTGATACTGTGATTGAACCAGGTGTTATGTTAAAAGGTAAAACAGTCATCGGTTCAAACTGCTTCATTGGAGCACATAGCGTGGTTCGTGATAGCGTGTTAGAAGACGGCGTTCGTCTTGTAGCAGCGAACATTGAAGAATCTCATATGAAACTTGACAGCAATGCAGGTCCATTTGCACACTTACGTCCAAATGCTGTATTAGGCGAACGTGTTCACGTAGGAAACTTTGTAGAAGTGAAGAACTCAACACTTGGGGCTGATAC
Source organism: uncultured Streptococcus sp. (assembly GCA_963521405.1). Lineage (GTDB taxonomy): Bacteria > Bacillota > Bacilli > Lactobacillales > Aerococcaceae > Granulicatella. Next base: position 18,287 of record CAUQUY010000009.1, on the reverse strand, counting down.
AAAGGTGGGTCACCTAACGTACATCGGCGATGCGGATCTTGGCGAAGATATTAACGTTGGTTGTGGAACTGTGTTTGTAAATTACGATGGTAAAAATAAACACCGTGCGACAATTGGTAGCCATGTATTTATCGGATGTAATGCGAATATTGTTGCGCCAGTTACAGTGGGCGATGACGTATTTATCGCTGCAGGGTCAACGATTACTGAAGATGTTCCAGCTGGAGCACTTGCGATTGCGCGCAGTCGTCAAGTAAATAAAGAAGATTACGCTTCAAAATTACCATCTGCTCAAAAAGACTAAAATTTTTTCCAAAAATTTTTAGCAAAAATATTCAAAATTTAAACAAAACACGGTATGATAGTACTATAAAATAAACTTCGGGGGTTATCATTGTGGAACATTATTCCGATCCTAATTTAAAAATATTCGCTTTAAGCTCAAATCGTCCTTTAGCGGCAAAGATTGCTGAAGAAGTCGGTTTAGAACTTGGTAAAGTTTCTGTCACTCAATTCAGCGATGGCGAGATTAAAATCAACATCGATGAAAGTGTACGTGGTTGCCATGTGTATATCGTTCAATCAACTTCTTATCCAGTAAATGATAACTTAATGGAGTTATTAATCATGGTGGACGCATTACGCCGTGCGAGTGCAAAAACAATTAACATTGTTATTCCTTACTATGGATACGCTCGTCAAGACCGTAAAGCACAATCTCGTGAACCAATCACAGCAAAATTAGTTGCAAACATGATTACTCAAGCCGGTGCAGACCGTGTGTTAACACTTGATTTACACGCTGCGCAAATTCAAGGGTTCTTCGACATTCCAGTGGACCACTTATTAGGAGCTCCACTTCTTGCGAACCACTTCTTAGAAAATAACTTCAAAGATAAAGATATCGTTGTTGTCTCTCCTGACCACGGTGGGGTAACTCGTGCTCGTAAAATGGCTGAGTTTTTACATGCACCAATCGCGATTGTTGATAAACGTCGTCCAAAAGCAAACGTGGCAGAAGTCATGAACATCATCGGTGAAGTAAAAGGAAAAGTTGCCGTATTAATCGACGATATGATTGATACAGCTGGAACAATCACTCTAGCTGCACAAGCGATTAAAGATGCAGGTGCGCTAGAAGTATACGCTTGCTGTACGCACGCTGTATTATCTGGTCCAGCATTAGACCGTATTAATGACTCAGTAATTAAAGAAGTAGTTGTAACAGACTCAATCGAAGTTCCTGAAGAAAAAACAGGTGGCAAGATTGTTCAAATCAGCGTTGACCAATTAATGGCTGAAGCGATTCGTCGTATTCACGAAAACCGTTCAGTGAGTCCATTGTTTATCGAGAAATTTACTATTTTAGATTAATAAAGAATTGTTAAAATAAATGAGCCGAGGCTATGGTCTCGGCTCATTTTTGTTTATACTGAATCTAACATAGGAGGTTCGTATGGAACAAAAAGGTTCAAACAAAGCAGGGTGGTTTACTCTTATCTCATTTATTTGTGGGGTGATTACACTGCTGACGTTTGAAGAGATGGATTCATCTGTAAAAACTATTGAAAATATGGACGAAATCGGTGCAGCTATTTTAGTGCTATTTTCAGCGATGACCATCGGCGGAATCTTCTGGATGGGGATGAATTATTGGAGAAAAACGCATCAGGAACTTGTGAAGTTGCAACATACATCGGCCACTCCTGAAACGATTGAAGACTATTACCAAGCAACCGCAAAGGCTGTTCGCAAGGTTGGCTTTTCTGCCATCATATTGGCGCTCATGATTGGAGTGTTTTCGCAGTTCAATAGTATTATTGAAGTGATTGGTTTGGTGGTGTTCCTATTTGGAATTTGCATTTGCTTATTATCGCTTGCGCCAAGATCGCTTGCCAAACAAATTCAGAAACAAAATATTCGATAATTGTTGGAGGTCTTTCATGAAACTAGATAAAGCAAAAAGTATCGCAGAAGTCTTGATGTGGCTTGGATTAGTGCCACAATGGATTTTCATGACCAGTCGTGGCGTCCCAGGAGGACTGTTGATTGCCATCTTCATCATGCCGATTCTCATGATTATGACGTTTGTGAGTTTCATGATGTATGTTTTCATTGCACTCGAAGAAAAATCGGTTAAAGATACTTGGTGGCAGCTACTTCTTACAGGTGCTTGGCTCATCTTTTTGTTATTGCTCTTCACTGGAGTCATTAGATATTGATAAAAAAGGTTTAGGACGATGATGTTAATGGAAACACGACGTTTTGAAAAACAACCAGGGTTAGTAAAAATGCATAAGGTCGCTACTGTCTTGATGTGGATTCCTCATTATGTTCTGGCTGCTTTCGATGAGACTCTTTTATTAAGGGGAATCAAATGCAAGAAGGCGCGGGTTATGGTACAATAATCCGGCAAGAAATAAGTGAACTTAGCGCACGAGTCGCACTCACTATTGGTGATGCAGCTCGTGCTTTTCGATTGAGTTAGAAAAAGTCGTTCACTTGATAGACGATTCAAAGATTGAAAAAGGAGATTAAGATGAGTTTCAAAATTGGAGATATTCAAATTGATAATAGCGTAGTTGTGGCCCCGATGGCTGGGATTTCGAACTCTGCTTTCCGTGTTACTGTAAAAGAATTCGGTGCCGGTTTAGTCGTTTGCGAAATGATCAGCGACAAAGGGATTCAATTTCGTAATGAGAAAACATTAAGCATGCTTCATATCGAGCCAAATGAGTATCCACTCAGCGTTCAAATCATGGGCGGAAATAAAGATACTTTAGTCGAAGCGGCCAAATACGTGGCTGAGAATACAGAAGCTGCCATTATCGATATCAATATGGGATGCCCTGTAAACAAAGTGATTAAGGCAGAAGCCGGAGCAAAATGGTTACTCGACCCAAATAAAGTATACGAAATGGTTGCGGCAGTAGTTGACGCAGTGGATAAACCTGTAACAGTGAAGATGCGTACAGGATGGGACCACGAGCATTTATATGCGGTTGAAAATGCCCTTGCTGCAGAACGTGCCGGTGCTAGCGCTGTTGCGATGCATGGGCGTACACGTGTGCAAATGTATGACGGGAAAGCCGACTGGGAAATCCTTGGTGAAGTGAAGAAGAACTTAACGCGTATTCCTTTAATCGGGAATGGGGACGTTCGCTCTCCAGAAGATGCCAAACGTATGATTGATATTGCAGGCGTGGATGGCGTTATGATTGGACGTGCAGCCTTAGCAAACCCATGGATGATTCGTCAAACAGTTCATTATTTAGAAACAGGCGAATTGCTTCCTGAAAATACCGTTTCAGAGAAAATTGAAATTGCAAAATTACACTTACAACGACTTGCGAACCTTAAAGGCGAAGCAGTCGCAACAAAAGAATTCCGTAAGCTTGCAGGCTATTACTTAAAAGGAGTGCCACGTGCCTCTAAAACAAAAGTAGCCATCAACGAAGCTGAGAATTTACAAACCGTAGAAGCGTTATTAGACCAATTCGTGGTAGAACATTTAGAGCGTGAAGAACGTCAAAAACAACGCTTGGCAGAAATTTAAGCAAAAAGCCTTGAAATACTTTCAATAAAGCCTCTTCTTTTGGTACAATAAGGAGAGTTATGAAGAACAAGCATCGTTCAAAGGAGGAACAAACGTGTCTTTCGAAGTAGAAACACAAGAAACATTAAATGACCAATTACAAGTTCGTCGTGAAAAAATGAATCAATTACGTGAAAAAGGAATCGATCCTTTCGGTACTGGATTCAAACAAAAAAATACAACTGAAGAAATCCACAAACAATTTGAAGGAGCTACTAAGGAATCTCTTGCGGAACAAGAGCCTGTAACGGTTCAAATTGCTGGACGGTTGATGACAAAACGTGGAAAAGGGAAAGCTGGTTTTGCCCACATTCAAGATGGCAAAGGCCAAATCCAAATTTACGTACGTAAAGATGCTGTTGGAGATGATGCGTACGAAGTGTTCACTAAAGCTGACTTAGGGGATATCGTTGGTGTTGTTGGGACTGTCATGGTCACAAACACTGGTGAGTTATCTGTTAAAGCGGAGCAATTCGTTCATTTAACAAAAGCGCTTCGTCCACTTCCTGATAAATATCACGGGTTAACAAACGTAGAACAACAATACCGTCAACGTTACTTAGACTTAATCAGTAACCGCGAAAGCTTCGACCGTTTCGTTACACGTAGTAAAATCATCCGTGAAATCCGTCGTTACTTAGACGAACGTGATTACTTAGAAGTTGAAACTCCAGTACTACACACATTAGCGGGTGGAGCAAATGCTCGTCCATTTATCACACACCACAATGCGTTAGACATGGAATTATACATGCGTATCGCTACTGAATTACACTTAAAACGTTTAGTAGTCGGTGGGATGGAACGCGTATACGAAATCGGACGTGTGTTCCGTAACGAAGGTATTGATACAACTCACAACCCTGAATTTACTTCAATCGAAATCTATACAGCTTACACAGACTACAAAGATGTAATGGATTTAACAGAAGGAATCATCTCAGACGTTGCCAAGAGAGTATTAGGAACAACATTAGTTCCTTACGGCGAACATGAAGTGGAATTAAAAGCTCCATGGAAGAGAATTCATATGGTAGATGCGATTAAAGAAGTAACAGGCGTTGACTTCTGGCCACATATGACTGACGAAGAAGCACGCGCCATCGCGAAAGAAAAAGGCGTGAAAGTCGAAGATTCAATGACATTCGGACATGTCGTGAACGAATTCTTCGAAACATTCGTTGAAGAAACATTAATTCAACCAACATTCATTTACGGACATCCAGTGGAAGTATCTCCATTAGCCCGTAAAAACGATGAAGACCCACGCTTCACAGATCGTTTCGAATGCTTCATCTGTACTAAAGAGTACGGAAATGGCTTCACTGAGTTGACTGACCCAATCGATCAACGTGAACGTTTCATGAAACAAGTAGAAGAAAAATCTGCTGGGAACGACGAAGCGCATCCGCACGATGAAGACTTCATCCAAGCGTTGGAATATGGTCTATCTCCAACAGGTGGGGTAGGTATCGGAATTGACCGTTTAGTAATGTTACTAACAAACAGCCAATCAATCCGTAACGTCCTATTATTCCCAACGATGAAAAACTTAGACTAATATTGAATTTAGTGCTCCGTTTATGGTTCGCCTTAGACGGGGTGTTTTTTATTTAACCGCAATTATCATATTTGATAATTATCATATATGATAATTTCGAAAAGTGATTCACGTAAACAGGACAGATTTAGAACACTAAAAGTAACAAATGTTCACAGGGTTGTAGTTGACTTTCCGTACATTTGAATATACTATGAGGGCAAGTTGGAAGAGAGAGCTTTTCCAGACTGAATGTTATAGACGAAAGAGACCTGCACGCGATTCGAGCACGGCTTGAAGAGGGTGCTTTTTTACTAAAGGAGATCTAATGAAATATTTTAAACAGTTTGGCTGGATCATGATTGTGACCTGCATCGGTGAAATCATGAAATATTACATCCCTCTTCCGATTCCAGCAAGCATCTATGGACTTGTCTTAATGATGGCTTTATTAATGACGGGTGTTGTTAAAATTGAAAAAGTATACCAAGCTGGAACATTTTTAATCGAGATTATGTCGTTAATGTTTATTCCAGCAGCCGTTGGAATTATCGAGTCGTGGGATCAATTGCATCGTATTATTGTGCCAGTATCCATCATCACGATTATTACAACATTTGTAGTGATGATTGTTTCGGGAAAAGTAACGCAATACGTTCTCGAGAAAGGAGCCCAAGATGGTGAATCAACTCGTTCTTAATACAGCAACAATCGGACTCGTAATCAGTATTATCGGTTTTGAAATTGGCGTATTTTTACGTGACCGTTATAAATGGCCAATCTTCAATCCGCTACTTGTAGCGATTATTTTCGTCATTATCGTATTAAATGCCTTTAATATCGACTACGATAGCTATTATGCGAGTGCAGATAATCTAAGCTATTTATTGACGCCCGCAACGGTCTGCTTAGCGATTCCGTTGTATCAACAAATCGAGCAATTGAAAAAGCATAAAGGCGCCATCTTTGCAGGAATTAGTGCAGGGGTATTAACGAGTTTATGTACGGTTTGGGTGTTATCAATGCTTTTCCAATTAACGCACGAAGAATACGTAACCTTATTGCCAAAATCCATTACGACTGCCATTGGAATGGGCTTGTCTCAAGAGGCAGGTGGCTATGTGACAATTACTGTAGCGGTGATTATCCTGACAGGGGTTCTAGGAAATATGTTCTGTGAAATCATCTGTAAAGTAACAGGCATTACGCATCCAGTCGCAAAAGGGATTGCGATTGGAACGTCTTCCCATGCGATTGGGACAGCACGTGCCATGCAATTAGGGGAAGTCGAAGGTGCGATGAGTGGTTTATCCATCGTAATTTCGGGAATGATTACTCTCATTGGCACACAAATTTTTGCAGGATTTATTTAAGAAGTGGAGAAAGAGCAGAATTTCTGTTTTTTCTCCTTTTTATTTTGACTTTTGTCATACAAATTTAATGGAATAGTATTCGAAAAGCATATAGTATTTATGCGGATTTAGGGCTATCATGGAGGTGTAATCACTATCGCAATAGAAAAGAGAGATTGTTATGGAAAAACATTGGTGGCAAGAAGTTGTCGTTTATCAAATTTATCCACGTAGTTTTAAGGATTCAAACGGAGATGGGATTGGCGATTTAAGAGGGATTATCGAGAAGCTCGATTATTTACACACGCTGGGAATTGGAGCGATTTGGCTCTCTCCAGTTTATAAGTCACCTAATGATGACAATGGTTATGATATTTCTGATTATGAAGACATCATGGACGAGTTCGGAACGATGGCAGATATGGAAGAATTGATTGCCGAAGCCGATAAACGCGAGATTAAAATTGTGATGGACCTTGTCGTGAACCATACGTCTGATGAACATCATTGGTTTATCGAGTCAAGAAAAGGAAAAGACAATCCGTACCGTGATTACTATGTGTGGGCGGACCCTGCTGAAGATGGCGGAGCACCCACAGATTTACAGTCAGTATTTTTGGGTAGTGCATGGAGATACGATGAAGCCAGTGGTCAATATTTCTTGCATTTATTTAGTCAAAGACAACCTGATTTGAACTGGGAAAATGAAAAAGTGCGTCATGAAGTTTATGACATGATGAATTTCTGGATTGACAAGGGTGTTGGCGGATTCCGTATGGACGTAATTGATTTAATTGGGAAAATTCCATTAGAAGGGATTACTTCAAACGGACCAAAATTGCATGAATATTTACAAGAAATGAATAAGGCGACCTTCGGAGATAAAGATTTATTGACGGTTGGGGAAACATGGGGAGCGACACCAGAAATCGCGAAACTCTATTCAAACCCAGAACGTCATGAATTATCGATGGTCTTCCAATTTGAACATTCACTCCTAGACAATGAACCGGGAAAAGAAAAATGGGACCTTAAACCGCTCGATGTGACGGAGTTGAAAGCCGTACTCTCAAAATGGCAAACGGAACTTGGGGAGGAAGGTTGGAATTCACTGTTCTGGAATAACCATGATTTGCCAAGAATCGTGTCACGCTGGGGAAATGATAAGGAATATCGAGTACGCAGTGCTAAGGCATTCGCCATTTTATTACATATGATGAAAGGAACGCCTTATATTTACCAAGGGGAAGAACTTGGATTGACGAATACGCCAGTCTCTAGCATAGAAGAGTTGGATGATATTGAGTCCATTAATATGTACCATGATCGTATTGCTAGAGGTTTTAGCGTTGAATCCATTATGGAGTCTCTAAATGCAAAAGGCAGAGACAATGCGCGTAGACCAATTCCGTGGACTGCCGAAGCAAATGGTGGATTTACGACGGGGACACCTTGGTTAGCTCTCAATCCAAATTACAAAGAGATTAACGTAGAGGCGGAACTCCAAAATCCAGACTCTGTATTCCATACGTATCGAAAACTCATTCAACTTAGAAAAGACCATCCAATCGTTGTTTGGGGCGATTATGAACTACTTGAGACTAATTCTAATGTGTTTGCATATTATCGCACGCTTGGGGAAGAAAGATGGTTGACAGTCGTGAATTTATCTGATTCCGAGGGAGAAATCTCTGTAGATGCCCGATTTAATAAGGTTTTAGTCGCTAATACAGAAGATGAGATTACAGATTTACACGCTTACAAACTTTCTCCATGGCAAGCCTTTGTAGTGGAATTGTCTGGCAATTGAAACAATTTTCATATATAATGTAAGTGCATAAAAATAGGCAGAATAAATTGTGAAATTTTTGTTAATAACTTTTCACAAACAAAGTTGCTAGATACTGTTGCAATAATAATTAAATTTGTGATAATATATATTTTTCATTCTACAAATGTGAAAAAATATGGTATAATAGTTTGAATAAAAAATAAAAGGAGAAAGGGGATGGACGATGAAAGCATTTTTAGTGAAAATACAAGAAGGTTTTAAATCATTAGGTTTAGCGAGTCAATTGGGAATTACGTTAGGCCTATCTTTAGCGATGCTAGCAGGTGTATATGGTATTTCACAAGCGATGAGTCCGATGCAAAAAGTCACTCAAGTCGTAGAAGTACAAACAAGTGCGCCGACAAATTCGTCAACTCCTTCAAGTAGTACTGAAAAGAAAGAAGTCGCCGAGAAAAAGAAAGAGACAACTCAAGCGCCAACAACTGAATCTGTAACCACAGAAAAACAAGTGGTCACTGAAGAAGAAAAGAACACAAGAGAAGTTCAAGGAAATGTTGCTCAGGCAACTCCAAGCCAAGAACGCAGAAGAGAAGAGTCAGAAAATGGTCCTCAGACAAGAGAAGCAACTCCAACTGAAGCACCTACAGTTACTTCAAGTTCAGAAACAGTAGCAACACCACCACAACGATTGAAACCGTTAGGGAATACGGGACAAGAATTTGCAACGTTGGAACAAGCTTTAGCGTGGATGAAAGATCAATTGGACCAATCTTCAAAAGCACAAGAAGCTGGAAAACAAAATTGGGTTTACTCTGGAAGAGCGTATGAAATTCCATGGAGTGACGGGTCTACGACAGCAACCGTTGATTTAACGAAAATTGAGTCTTACACACCAGCTCCTACACCAACAGAAACAACTTCTGCACAGACGTTCGAAACGCCTGGAACAGATCATTTATAAAATTGAGCACTTTGGTAGCAATGCCGAAGTGCTTTTTTGGTGCTTATAGGATAGGAAACAAAGCAGGTTTATGATAAAATAAGCTTATCTTATTATAGGAGTGAATGTAAGTGGATAATAAAGGACGTCGTATTTTAAGCGCTATTATCTCGATTGTGATTATTGCAGTGTATGCATTTTTACGTTTCCAACGTTTTCAAGCAAAACAGGAACGCCAAAAAGCGCAGCAAGAGCAAGTGAAAAATTCTCAAGTGGTGCAACAAGCCTTGCAAGATAATCAAAACAAATTAAACGAAGCTGCTGCTAAAATTAAACAAGCAGCGGATAGCGTTAAAGACAAAAACTCAACAACTGAATCAGAAGAGTTGAAGAATGCTGAAATGAATAAAGAAATCGGAGAAGGATATAATATCGTCAAAAAAGATGGTAAATTCTATATTGTTAAAAACAATGATTTCTCAAAAGCAGTTGAATTAACAGGAGTAACAGAAGCACTTGTAATTCCTACTACAGAAGAAGAGAAAAACTTAAAATATAATGTATTAGTTGTTAAAAAAGACGGCGAATATCGAGTTGTTGATGAAACAAAAGATGGAAAAGACGTCTTAGTCTTAACAGGTGAAACCATCACTGAAGGTACAACATTCGTATTAAAAGGAGATACGCTGTATATTAAATAGGATGCGAGCAATCGCGTTCAGAAATGGAACGTTGGACTCGAACGCCGGAAGGAACGTGAAACGTTCTGCGGACGTTTGAGGAAACGCACGCCATTTCTGCGATTGTGAGCTCAACTACACAAGGATGTGAGCAAAAAGGACATCAGCATTTGCTGATGTCCTTTTTTGTATCCTGTGTAGTTGAGTTCGAAAAAGCAGAGACTCAAGCCTTTCTCGCTTTGTCCGCGCGACTTTTCAAGTCGCTTACGGCAAAGTTCGAACCGTCATCGTCTCTAAACGCTTTTTCTCACATCCTTACTTCTGTGCCAACATGGTCACAAATCTCATTTTAATACGATTGCCGTTTTCATCAGTTTTATGGAGTTGGCCAAAGTCTTCATTATATTTATGCAATGTCCAACCAGCGTAGTAGTCTTTCAATTCGCCACTTGCAAAAGTCTTAGGGAAGTTCACTGGACATGGCGCGTCTTCTGTCGACATGGCCGCCACGATGAGGTTTAATCCACCAGGTGCAGTGTGTGATTGCATATTTTCAATCACATCTGGAATTGCATACGGATCTAAGAACATTAGTACCACTGTTGAAATAATGACGTCATAGAGACCTCCAGGAATATCTGCACTCTCAATATTATAAGGTTGAATATCGATATCAAGCCCTTCTGCTTCCGCAATCTGTGCTAATTTCGCAAGGCTCATCGAGTTGATGTCGAGCGAAGTCACATCGAAGCCTTTTTTCGCCAAGTACAAGCTGTTTCGTCCTTCGCCACTTCCAAGGTCGAGCACCTTTCCTTTTGGGAACTTCGGTGTTGCCTCAATCACTTCTGAGTGTGTACGTGTGAGGTCGTATTTTTTAGCAAAATAATCTTCAGGCGTACAATAGAAAGTAAGATAACATTTCAAGTCATCGCTTGCTGGAGAAACGCGGTGCCAAGCTTGAGGTTCGACGAATGGAATCTCGGAATCTTTTGTAAAGAGATGCTGGGCTAAAACATTTCCGTCCTCATCGAGTTCATAGAAGGTAAGCGCGCCTTCTAAAATCGTAAGGTGTGCCCAAGTACCCACTTTTGTATTATGCATTTTTCTAAACGGCTCTGGTAATGTTTCTGCCGTCCAAGTCGGCATTGTTTTATAAGCAATTAATTCGTGCTCCATAAGAAAGCTCCTTTCGAGGTTGTCATTCTCATTGTACAAGAAAATGAAAGGCTAGAAAAATATTAGCTATTATATAGTAGTTTTAAAACAGATATAACCAAAAGTTATAACGGGCAATAAAAAAGTGTTAATTGACTAGAAGGTGGTTTGTTGGTATCCTATTAACATGTTTATAAGACACGTTGATGAGAAGAGTAAAAGTGGAACTTTTCAGTAGAGAGTCTCGGTTGGTGAAAAGAGACATGAGTGGAAGCTTTGAAGATGGCCTCGGAGTGTTAATCGTTGAATGATTAGGCGATTACGGGTAAGCCCGATACAGCTTTCTGTTTTGATTGAAACAGATGGAGATAGTATTTGTGAGAATACTATAAACAAAGGTGGTAACACGAGAATTTGACTCGTCCTTTTGCTAACCCATGTTAGTGAGGGGACGATTTTTGTTTGAAGAAAAGAAAGGAGAACACATGATTAAATTAGAAAATATCGACGTGACCTTTACGCAAGGTAAGAAAGTCGTAAAAGCCGTTCGAAATGTTTCTGTCGATGTGGAAGACGGGGATATCTATGGAATTATCGGATATAGTGGTGCTGGTAAAAGTACTCTAGTTCGTACCATTAACTTACTTCAACGTCCAACAAGCGGAACAGTCGAAGTGAATGGCATCGATTTATTGAAATTGAAACCAAATGAATTGCGTGACGCACGTAAGAAAATTGGGATGATTTTCCAACACTTCAACTTAATGAATACGTTAAGCGTCTTTGACAATGTGGCCTTCCCGCTGAAAAAAGCGAAGAAACCGCTAGTGGAAGAAGGAGAAACAGCTGTTGATCCAACCGCTGAACCAAAATTGGTGAAGTTGACGAAGAAAGAAATTAAAGAGAAGGTTGACTCTCTACTGCAATTGGTTGGTCTTGAAGATAAAGCAAACAGCTATCCAAGCCAATTGTCTGGGGGACAAAAACAACGTGTGGCGATTGCCCGTGCGTTAGCCAATGACCCAGATGTATTGCTCTGTGACGAAGCGACAAGTGCGCTTGACCCTAAAACAACATACTCAATCTTAGAGTTGTTGAAGAAGGTTAATGAGCAATTAGGAATTACGATTGTGATTATCACGCATGAGATGCAAGTCGTTAAAGAAATTTGTAATAAGGTTGCCGTAATGGAAGATGGTGAAGTGATTGAGCAAGGAACAGTGCTTGATATCTTTACAAACCCACAACGCAACTTAACAAAAGACTTCATTGACACTGCAACTCATATCAACCAAGGAATTGAAACAGTTCTCTCACACGAACAGTTATTGAATCTGAAGGATGGAGATTACTTAGTGAAAATTTCATTCGTCGGTGCTTCAACAGGGGAACCGTTGATTACGAAATTATCGACACAATTCCAAGTAGCAGCGAATATCTTGTTTGCGAACGTGGAAATTATCCAAGAGACTCCAGTTGGAACATTATTAGTTGGTCTATCTGGTGAACAAGCAAGCATCGAGAGTGCACTTTCTTACATTAAAGGACAAGGCGTGTCTGTTGATGTTTTAGAAGAATCAACGGGAGGTGCCTAAGATGAATTTATTAGCCTTTATTGATTTTAAAACTTGGTTTCCAAACATCGATGCCAAAGTATGGGCGGAAATTCAAAAAGCCACATTTGATACATTAATCATGGTTGGTTTAACAGGTTTAATCGCCGGAATCTTAGGAATTGCCTTAGGGGTGACACTAGTTGTAACACGTGAAGGAAACATACTTGAAAACAAACCATTGTACTTGATACTTGATAAAGTCGTGAACTTATTCCGTTCAATTCCATTTATCATTCTTGCCATGTTACTGATTCCGGTAACTCGTGCAATCGTAGGAACAACCATTGGGATTCCTGGGGCAATTGTCCCGCTAGTATTCGCTACCGTTCCATTCTACTCTCGTCAAGTGCAATTAGCGTTGACCGAAGTAGATAAAGGGGTTATCGAAGCGAGTGAAGCAATGGGATGTACACCGCTAGAAATTATCTTCCGCGTGTACTTAAAAGAGGGCTTGCCAAGCTTAATCCGTGCAAGCTCACTAACAATTATCAGCTTAATTGGTTTAACAACCATGGCCGGAGCGTTTGGTGCCGGCGGTATCGGTAACGTAGCTATCTCACGTGGTTATAACCGATTCCAAGGAGACGTTATCGTGGTAGCTACAATTATCATGTTAATCATCGTCTTCATCACCCAAGCAATCGGTGACTATTTAGAGAAAAAAGCCACTAAATAAAAACCAGGATGTGAGGAAAAGCGGTTAGAGGCGATGACGGTTCGCAGGTTAGCCGCAAGGGACTTGGAACAAGTCGTGCGGACTAACCTCGAAAGGCTTGAGCCTCTGCTTTTCCGAGCTCAACTACACAGGATTCGAGCCTAACAGCCCGAACTCAACTACAACAGGATGTGAGCAATCGCATCCAAAAACAAAAACAAACTAACTCAAAAGGGGAAAACAAAATGAACTTTAAAAAATTATTCGTAGCTGCAGCGGCAGCATTATCATTAGCAGCATGTGGAGCTGCACAATCATCAAACTCATCAAGCTCAGCTTCATCAGAAGCTAAACAAGAAAACAAACACGTGAAAATCGGCGTTAATGCTGGTAACCACGAAGTTTGGGACGATGTTATTGCTCGCTTGAAAGAAAAAGAAGGTATTGAAGTTGAATTAGTAGAATTCACTGACTACGTACAACCTAACCAAGCGTTAGAAAACGGCGACGTTGATTTAAACTCATTCCAAACAATTATTTACTTAGAACGTTTCAACAAAGAGCAAGGAACACACATCAAACCAATCGGCTACACTGTCATTGCTCCAATGGGTGTGTACTCTAAGAAAATTAAAAATGTAAGTGAATTAAAAGATGGCGATACAATTGCTATTCCTGAAGATACTTCAAACAACTCACGTGCATTACGCTTACTACACGCAGCTGGCGTAATCAAATTAAAAGATCCTAACAACACTTTAGCAACTCAAGATGATATCGTTGAAAATCCTAAAAACATCCAAATTAAAGAATTACCAGCTGGACAAACAGCTCGTGCTTTAGATGATGTTGCTGCTTCATTAATCAACAACGGTTTCGCTGTTGAAGCTGGATTCCAACCAACAAAAGATGCTATCTTCATCGAACAAATTACTGATTCTTCACAACCATACTACAACGTAATCGCTGCTAAAGAAGGTAACGAAAACAACGAAGTTTACAAAAAAATCGTAGAATACTACCAATCACCTGAAACAGCTAAGAAAATCGAAGAAGTTTCAAAAGGTGCTAACGTACCAGTTTGGGAAAAAGCTACTTTGAAAAACTAGGATGTGAGACAGCGCGTTCAGAAATCGAACACTGGACCGGAACGACGGAAGGAACGTGAAACGTTCTGCGTACGTTTCGGGAAGTGGACGCGATTTCTGCGATGGCGAGCTCGACTACTAGGATGCGAGAAAAAGCAAAATGTAACATATATGTTACATTTAGAAAAAAACAAAACCTTAAGAGGCGTGCCTAGCATGCCTCTTTATTCAATGAAAGAAGGCAAAAACGATGAGCGAAATTAAACAAAAAGCACAAGCGTTAAACGAATATCTTGTCGCAACAAGAAGACATTTTCATGAAAACCCAGAATCAAGCTTAAAAGAGTACGATACTGCTGCCTACATTCAAAAAGAATTAACTGCATTTGGAATCCCATTTGAAAAAGTGGCCGAAACAGGGACGTTAGCTATTATTAAAGGTGGTAAAGGAGAAGGAAAGACCGTTTTACTTCGTGCCGATATCGATGCACTAGAACTTCCTGACTGCACTGGCAAACCTTATGCGTCTAAACGTCCTGGGTTAAACCATGCCTGCGGACATGATGCGCATACGACAATGGGGTTAGGAACGGCAAGAGTCCTGAACGAATTGAAAGACAGCTTTGCAGGGACCGTCTTAATCGCATTTCAACCAGCAGAAGAAATCGGTGCGGGAGCGAAGCAATTTGTCGCTTCTGGAAAAATTGACAACATCGATGAATCATTTGCGATTCACGTCAATTCTGGATTACCTGTCGGATCATTTGCGGTTAAAGGTGGACCGGTCAATGCTTCATGTGATATTTTCAAAATCAAAATCACAGGGAAGAGCTCTCACGTAGGTCGTCCTCATTTAGGTCGTGATGCGCTAGTGACAGCTAGTGAAGTGGTTGTGGCTTTGCAAACCATCGTCGCTCGTGAAGTGAATCCAATCGACCGTGCTGTTGTAGGTGTCGGCAAATTAAATGCGGGAACTCGTTACAATATCGTTGCCAACGACGCCGAAATCGAAGGGACGATTCGTGCGTTCAGCCATGAGACACGTGCTCATTTGAAAGAAGCGGTAACGCGTATCGCTAAAGGAATCGCTGAACTGAATCGTTGTGAATTTGAAATTGATTGGTATGATGCGGCAGCTCCAGTCATTAACACTCCAGAGTTAGCCGAAGAATTCCAAAAAGTGGTTGCACAAGTAGAGGGGATTAATAACCTCATTACAAACTATGAATTGTCAATGGGTGCCGATGACTTTGCGGACTACGTAGTGAATAAGCCTGGTGTTTATGGCTTATTAGGTAGCCAATCTGGCGAAGAAACAGCTTATGGACATCACCATGAAAAATTCGATATCGATGAGCGTGTATTGGCGCTTGGTGTTGAAATTGAAGTGAAGTATTTCTTGAGCAGACTTGCATAGAAAGTTAGAGGAGAGAGTCGAAAGGGTTTTCGGCCTCTTTTTTATATAAAAACGTTAAAAAACTTTAATATTTGTGGAATTGTCATAGGCAAGAAAGAAGCCGTATGCTATAATTCTTTTGTATCTGAAAATAGAACAGTTGTTTTTCAGAAAGAGATTTTGAAAAGGTGCTCGGGAGCGGATTATGAAACCATTATTAGAACAATTAGAACTAAATACAAAACAAGATAAAGTTGTTTACCGACACGATTTAATGCCGGAAGAAGAGTTAACAGCAAGTCTTGTCTGGGAGTACTCAGATAAGCTAGCGGCATACTTGCATGAGACATACAAAGGGGATAAATCTCCAATCGTAGTCTATGGTCATAAGCATCCGTTTATGTTGGTGTACTTTTTGGCTTGTGTAAAATCAGGTCATGCCTATTGCCCAGTTGATGTGAATACACCAATCGACCGCGTTGAAGATATTATCGCAACAGTGAAGAGTCCAGTCGTGCTCGTGAGTGAAGATATTTCACTAGATGCATCAACATTGACAGTTTCTGAAGCTAAAGAAGTGATTGCTTCAACGACGGAACGTATTTCAAAAGAACATTATGTTCAAGGAGAAGATATTTTCTATATTATCTTTACTTCTGGAAGTACAGGGAAGCCAAAAGGAGTTTCGATTACTTACAATAACTTGAACCATTTCTTGGATTGGTATACAGGGTATTACAAAGAGAAAGGCCCTCAAGTCTTCCTTGGGCATCCGCCATTCTCATTTGATTTATCAGTGATGTCGCTTTGGCCAGCGCTCTATATGCATGCGCCACTGGTTCAAATTGATAAAGAGCATTTACAAGATTTCAAAGTGTTGTTTAAAACATTAGAAGAATCGAAAGCAACGGTGTGGATTTCAACGCCATCGTTTGCGGAAATGTGCTTGGTGGATCCAAGTTTCAACCAAGAACTACTTCCTGAATTAGAGCAATTTGTGTTCTGCGGGGAGAAGTTATTTAGTTCCACTGTTGAAAAGCTAATGGAACGATTCCCACGCGCAGAAGTGGTGAACACGTATGGACCAACGGAATCAACCGTTATGGTAACATGGATGTCATTAACACGAGAATTGTTAGAGAAATATCCAGATAATCTTCCAGTAGGTGTGATTAAGCCTGGGACAACCGTTTTAATTGATGGACCAGAAAGCGGAGAAATTATCATTTATGGGAATACAGTAGCAAAAGGCTATTATGAAAATCCTGAAATGAATGCGAAACATTTCTTTGAAGTAGATGGTGAGCGTGCATACCGTACAGGGGACGTGGGACACTTTGAAGGAGATTTATTGTTCTGCGAAGGACGAATCGATTTCCAAATCAAATTACATGGTCACCGTATCGAGTTGGAGGATATTGACAATAACTTATTGAAGAATCCGAAAATTCGTCAGGCCGCAACGGTTCCTTCGATGGCAGATGGGAAAGTGAAATCCATTACTTCATTTGTCGTTTATAACGAACCAATTGAAAAACGTTTTGAAACAGTTAAACTCGTGAAAAAAGAATTGGCGCAACATGTGCCGGAATATATGATTCCAAAGAAAGTCGTCTTCTTAGACGAAATGCCGTTAAATAATAATGGTAAAATTGATAAAAAACAATTGAAGGAGCTTGTGTAGTCGATGCATTATTTTGAAGGTCTCTCTTTCTTTATGACGCTAGGATTCGTCTTAATCGTGGCGTTCATACTAAATGTCTTTCAAAAATCTACGTATTATTTATCATTACTATTCTCATTAGTGATGGTCTATTTCGTGTTTATCAAAACGCCGGACCAACTGTTTGCGCTATTGGGATTTGTAGTGGTGGGGTACATTTTGATGCAGCTGACCTCTAAGCTGAAGGACCGCAATAAGACGATGCCGATGATGGTATTGTTAGCGGGTTTGCCGTTAATTGTGGTGAAACTATTGCCAATATTTAAGGTGAATGGATTTGGATTTTTAGGAATTTCATATATGACCTTCAAATTAGTCCAAATCATAATCGAGATGTATGACGGGTTGATTGAAAAACCAATGTCTGTTCTCGATTACACGCATTTCTTGTTATTCTTTCCAGCGCTCAGTTCCGGACCGATTGACCGTAGTCGCAGATTTATGGACGATTGGCACAAACAAAGAAGCCGAGCGAAGTATTTAGAACTCGCAGGTACGGGTATTTTTAGGTTAGTGTTAGGTTTATTCTATAAGTTGGTAGTATCCGGAATGGTATTTCAACATATGAATGGGCCGATGGGGAAAGATGTGACCTATCTCATCGGGTATATGTATCTTTACACCGCATACTTGTTCTTTGACTTTGCTGGATACAGTTTAATGGCAGTAGGGGCAAGTAACAATCTTGGTGTTTAAACACCGATGAACTTCAATTTCACATTTATCAGTATCGACATTAAAGACTTCTGGAACAG
>CAUQUY010000008.1:0-37651 GCA_963521405.1 uncultured Streptococcus sp. | reverse complement strand
AAATCCAACTTGGAGGTGTTTTTATTTAATTCTCATTTACGGGGGTCAGTGCCAATGAGCCGTCAGCTTTTTTCTTTTACAAATTTATTCGTCTACTTCTTGAAACTCACATTCAAAGCGATATTCAAAGAACTTCTCGATCACTGCTTTTAGTTGATCCGGACTGAGTTTTTGAATGATTGTATCAAAATCAATCGCTTCTAATTCATCTTCAGTCAGCTTTTGATAAGGCGGTAAGTCTGAATACTGTCTTAATTCGTCATAAACAATGAAGTCCCCATCGATAAAAGATTCGATAAGCCCACGTCTTTGAAGAAGATAAAATAATTCTGGATAACTATCTGCCGTAAAACTATACACCGTCTTATCAGAATAAATACCGCAACAATGCGTTTGGTTCAGATTTAATTTCACTTTTGTCATTCGTTTTTCGCCTCCACTGATTCGCGCACTATAAAAGTAAGGAGAAGAGGAGATTTGAACTCCCGCGCCGCTTTCACGACCTATCGCATTTCGAGTGCGACCCCTTCAGCCTCTTGGGTACTTCTCCATGGTTCTAGTATAGTACGGAGATTTTCTTCAATCAATCCTTTTTTCAAGAAAATAAAAAACCACCGACTCGTAGCCGGTGGAAAAAAGGATTAGAAATATTTATTTGGGAGGATAAATATTCTCTTTGGGAATAACTAAAGTATAGAGGCACATTATGAAAATACTATGAAAATACAATTTTCATTTTGCACTTTCTTTTCAATTTTTCTATGAGAATCTTTACTTATTTATGATATGCATGTCCGGCATTAATACGGAATGCACGGTAAATTTGTTCAGTTAGAACGAGTCTCATCAATTGATGCGGCAACGTAATACGACCAAATGAGATCTTACGGTCGGCACGTTTTTTCACGGCTGGACTCAACCCAAGAGAGCCACCAATCACAAAGACCATCGAGCTCTTGCCGTGAAGCGCGAAAGTATCCATCTCTTTTGCGAGTTGTTCTGAACTCACTAAGTCTCCTTCTATTGCCATTGCGACAACGACATCCCCATCTTTAATTTTAGAAAGGATACGCTCGCCCTCTTTTTCGAGCACTTGTTCCATCTCTTTATCGCTTAAATTCTCAGGAGCCTTCTCGTCTGGCACTTCAACCACCTGGAACTTGCAGTAGCTACCTAAGCGTTTCGCGTATTCATCGATTCCTTGTTTTAAATATTTTTCTTTCAGTTTTCCTACACTCACAATTGTGATATTCATTTGATCCCCTCATTTCACAAATTATCTTACCTTTTTTTGGAAAAAATTGCTTGTTTTATCCCTTTATCCACAGTTATCCACAAAGTTATCCACATGTACACATGTTCGCCCCTAAATTTTGGGCTTTTTTTATGAAAAACACTAGATATTGATTCAAAATTTTTATTTGTTATCTAATTGTTATATTTCTAAAAGGTGGAAATATGCGAGTTATCCACAGTTATCCACACACTTTTTGTGTATACCAAAACACTGTTATATCAACGTTTTTAGCAATTGACCACCAAAGTTATCCACAATAAAAATTTATCATGTGAATAACTTTTTTCAATAAAATCCGATAATTAAGCCGTTTTTAGCCTATCTATTTTCAACACTCATTTTCCACTTCACAGACTTGACAAGGGGATAATCCCACAGTTTTCCACAGACTTATCCACATTTTTGTGGATAACTTCGTGGAAATACACAAAAAAGTCGAATAGCACTTCGCTATCCGACTCCTTTTTCGTTATTGTTATAAACTTGGACTGTTCGTTTCTGTTAGAGAAATCGTTGTTGTTTGTTTTTGTCCATTTCTATAGTATGTTACTTCAAGCTTATCGCCAACTTTATGGCTGTAAAGAACTTTACGTAAGTTTTGAATGCCTTCGATCTTTTTTCCATCCATTTCAACGATGACATCGTAGGCTTGTAATCCTGCTGCTTTGGCACTACCTTTCGCCATGACTTCTGCAATAACGACTCCGTTCTTCACATCTCGTGGTAAATTCAATTGCTCGATTACTCGTTCATTCACACTTGATAAGTTTACCATTGAAATTCCAAGAGCTGGACGTGTAATTTTCCCGTCCGTTTCGAGTTGTTTAATAATCGAAACAACTTCGTTACTTGGAATCGCAAATCCCATTCCTTCAACAGAAGATTTCGAAATTTTCATTGAGTTAATTCCGATGACTTGGCCAGCGCTATTAATTAACGCACCACCTGAGTTCCCTGGGTTAATCGCTGCATCTGTTTGAATAGCCGTTACGACCCAGTCTTCTTGTCCATCACCATCAACGTCTGTGGCAACAGCACGGTTAGTTGCTGACACGATTCCTTGCGTTACACTTGTTGCGAATTCACTTCCAAGAGGAGAACCAATCGCAATCGCGGTTTGTCCAACTTCAACATCATCAGAATTTGCAAATTCAGCGACAGTTGAAACATTTGTATTGGCAATACGAATCACCGCTAAGTCTGTCCATTGGTCACTACCAACAAGCTCAGCTTTTTCACGTGTCCCGTCTGCTAAAAGAACTTCTAACTCTTGTGATTTCGCAATAACGTGATAGTTCGTCACGATATAGGCATATCCACCCTCATTTTTATAAATGACCCCACTACCTTCAGACGCAGTAGCTAATTCTCCTCCGGTTTGTTGTGTGCCGTATAAGTTATTTCTTGAAGTTGATTGTTTGTTAATCACTGAAACAACCGCGTTCTTTACTTCAGCAACCACTTTAGTGATTTCTGTTCCACCTTTTGTGGCTGTGGATGTTTTTGTTGGCTCTACTTGTGATTGTGAGGGTTGTGCAGCAGGTGTTGTTGCTTGGTTTGCTGGATTCGTTACGGCCATAATTCCAACTCCTCCGGCAACAGCGACTGCTCCTCCCACTAATCCACCGATAAAGCCGTTTTTAAAAGACTTTGATGATTTTTTTCTAGTTAATTGTTCTTGTGACATCTGCTCACTCCTCTCGTTTGTAAATATACAATAGTTTTTTCATATGAAATTTATATGAAATAAAGCTTATAGAGTACTTAAAAAACTCTTTCGAACTTGCTAAATTTTTAAACGGTAAATAATTTTGTGGGTTCATACGGATCCGTATGATAGAGCTCGAACGCCTGATGAACGCCTTTATCATGCGTTTGGAAGATACTTTCGGCTGTTTGATAGGCGATTTCCTTCATATTATTATCCTGACTTAAGTGTCCTAGATAAATTCGTTTCGTGCGGTCACCCATCATTTCACACATCGCAAGCGCGCCATCATCATTCGATAAGTGCCCCTTGTCGCTTAAAATCCGTTGTTTCAAATGCCAAGCGTATGGTCCCATTCGAAGCATTTCTAAATCATGATTACTTTCGATGAGATACGCATCTGCATTTTTCAACAAACCTCTTAGTTTATCACTCACATAACCCGTGTCTGTCAGCATCACGAACTGCTTGCCTTCACGTTGGAAACTATAAAATTGAGGAGCTGCCGCATCATGCGAAACCGCAAAACTCATGACATCTAAGTCTCCAAACGTTAGCGTATCTCCGGTATTGAAGATTTCCTGTTGTTCGAGAGCGACTTTCCCAATCTTTCCAGCCATGGCTTGCCATGTTTTTTCATTGGCATAAATTGGAATCCCGTACTTACGAGCCAGAACCCCAATTCCTTTAATATGGTCAGAATGTTCATGGGTGACGAGAATGGCATCCACATCCGAAATGGAGCGATCAATCTTCTCCATTTGCGCAGTAATGGCTTTACCAGTGAGTCCACAGTCCACTAATATTTTTTGTTTTGGCGTTTCGATGTAAGTAGCATTTCCCGAGCTACCACTCGCGAGTAAACTCACTTTCAAACCTTGTTCTTGCATGTTTATTCCCTTCTTATTGTTGTTGTACACTTTGCGTTGTTGTTGTGTTATTTGTGGTTGTACGCTGTGTTTGCGTATTGGTTGTTTCTAGCGTTTCATTCGCTAGAACCGTTCCATGAATCGCATCCACACGACGGGCGATTAATTGTCCATCAGCTTGACGTATTTCAATATACCACGCAGGTGAGTAAATTGAAAAATCTTTCAGCACTAGCGATTGATAGTAAGATAATTTCACCGATTGAACGGTTGCCTTCGATGAAATTCGTCCCGCTAAATAGAGAATCTCAACCGCTTTTTGAGCTGTAATCAATTCACGTTCTTTCCCAAGTACTTGCACACTTCCAGCATAAATCTGTTCGTAGCTTACGACTTGGTCATTGGCATTAATCGTGAAAATGATTTGACTCGAACCATCCATAATCGTTAACTTGTCAGCTTTTTGCGTATAAATCACTTTACGTGTAGTCGGATTATAGGACGACCATGTGTATTGGTCTCCAAAAGTCACTTGATTATTTTCAACGATTTTTGTTAAATCCGCAAAGCTATCTGCAGATACAGATCCGCTTAAGTCTAATTGGATTGGTGTCACAAATTGCCCGTTAATAATATTTTTTTCTAGCGTTACGACTTGATTTGGTAAGCTAGACAATTTGCCATCTGTAGATTCCGGTGTTACTTGAATAATCGGAACGGCCTCCACCGTCGCATTTAGCGTTGGTAATGTAATTCCGTCTAACTTCATTTGGTCGATGACGTTAATACTTGTATTCAACGGATTTTTCGTGTCGGTTCGTTTTTGCCATACTAATCCGAATAAGAATAAATCAAGGATAAAGAAGCAGACGATGAGGACGACTGCACTTCTCTTAAAATCCATCTGCGTCACCTCCCGTTGTTTGCGGTCCGTTCGCTGGTTCTGTCTGATGCTTCTCTGCTTTTAATTCAGCAAGCGTCTTCCAGGTCCCATTCTTTTTGATGTACCACGTTGGCGTAAATTCAACGATTTGAACACTCTCGCTACTAATCGTCCATGAATAGCCGATTCGAATATCTTCAATTTCATTCATGACGAAGCCTTCGTTCAACATTTCAGTGACGATCGTCTTCCCACCAACAACCGTTACCTTCTTACTTTTCGTTGGTAAAGGTGTTTGTGCGATTAGCGATGAAGTTCTCATTTTTTCGATGCCATTCGTGTTGGCTTTTATTTGCGTAAATCCTTCTTTTCCGCTCGATAAAATTGGATACGAATCGACATAGCGGACAAAATCAACAATATTATTATTTAAATCCACTGAGAATAGACTCACACCTAATTGCCAACCTCCAAGACGTTTCATCTGATTGAAAGTTTGCGTTAAGTTATTCGTATAGAGTAGCGTTTCTTCTCCTGAACGGTTCTCAAAGAAAGTAACTACATTCGTTGTACGGTCCAATTTCAATTGCGACAAGTTATCATTGTACACAACTGTCTTTCCGTCTCCACGCGTACGAATTTCTGATTGGTTAGTAAATAATTGAGTAATGTAGAAACTCATCGGGATTTGTTCGATTAAGTAGGCCGATTGTTCAACATTCAAATTATCTTGTTCGACAAAGAATTGTTTTGTCTTTCCACGATAAGATTCGACTTCATAGAAGTCACTATCCGCATATAATGCTTCGAGTTCTGTTTTGAGACTCTCATCAATTTTTGCACTGTAGAGTTGTTTATTCTCGTCGTTAATGAAGTACGCTGTATGAGGATCGTCCGTACGAATCACAATGCGTGAGAAACGATCATTGCTTAAGTCCTCATTATTTGCATCGAAGTAGCGACTCAAAATCCCAAACGAATGTAATCCATCAAATAGAATTTCAATGCGCGCTTCACGCAAGACAAGATTTTCATAAGTAGTCTCATCCATCGTTTCCAGACGCGTTAAATTCGTAAATCGTTTATTTAAATGACTGTTCACTTCTCTCATAATTGAAGCGCTACTTGTCATTTCGTATTTATTTTTATTCGTTAACACTAAACGAGTGGGTCTGAAGACATCCTCCATCGAATAGGTTGCACGAACTTGTACACCTGTATCTTGTTGTGTTGCAACTTTATTATTATTTTGCTTTTGATTCGTAAAGAAATCAACCGGACGTACTACGATGAGATACGTAAACACAAAGCTAATGGCCATTAATACAAAGAGCGCCGTTAGCATTGCTCGATAACGTTTAAAATTCATCCCATTCACCGTCCTCTTCAAATGGAACATATGGTAGAGAAACAAAGAATGTTGACCCTTTGTTTTCAATACTGTTCACCCAAATTTTTCCACCATGTAATTGGACAACTTCTTTCGCGATAGCCAGTCCAAGACCACTACCACCCATCGCTCTTGAACGAGCCTTATCTACACGATAGAATCGGTCGAATAAGTGTGGAATATCCTTACGTGGAATTCCCAACCCTTCGTCACTTACACTCACGATTAAGTCCGTATGAGTTTCCATCAGACGAACGATAATACGACCCCCATCTGGAGAATATTTAATCGCGTTATTGATAATATTATCCAGCACCTGCGTCATCTTATCTTGGTCGATTTCTACCCATAAGTCTCGTTGCGTGATGTCCGTTAAAATACGGTAATTCTTTTCACGATATTGGTCACTTGAAAGCACCATATCGAAACGGTTGGCAATATGTTTTACCAACTCATTCATATTCACGAATTCCTTATCGAGCTCGAGACGGTTTTGGTCCATACGCGATAAGTTGAGTAAGTCCGTAATCATACGCATCATACGGTCCGTTTCAGTTTCGATAACGTGTAAGAATTCTGGTGCAATTTCTTTATTTTCCCATGCCCCATCCACTAACGCTTCTGTGTAACTCTTAATACTTGTTAGTGGGGTACGTAATTCGTGGGAAACGTTCGATACGAAATTACGACGTTCGCGGTCGATTTTTTCTTGCTCGGTAACGTCTGTTAAGACGCAGACAAGACCGCTAATAAATCCAGATTCACGTTGGATGACTGAGAACTCACATTGAACAATCGTATCTTCGCCATCTTCTTCAAACGTAATCATACGTTCTTCTTGAGACTCGAGTAAATCCCTGAAAGTCACAGTACGGTCGAGTCTTAATACATCTAATAGTGGTGTACCGACAATACGTTCGCTACGTAAGTTTAAAATATCTAACGCAGCCGCATTGATAATCACAATACGTCCACGACGGTCGGTCGCAATTACCCCGTCACTCATATGACGAAGGACACTATCCAACCTTTGCCGCTCCGCTTCGGTTCCTTCTTGTGCTTCTTTAATCTTCACAGAGAGGTCGTTAATCGCTTGTCCAAGTTGACCAAGCTCATCGTCTCCGTAAATCATCACTTCACCTGTATAGTTTCCTTCAGCGATCTGCTCCGTTTGTCTCTTCATCTCTGCGATTGGACGCGTAATCCCTTGTGAAATCATCACGGTAATCACGATAGCCAAAATAATAACAAAGATAGAAGAACTAATAAAGATAACCCCGATATCTTTGACTTGCGTATAACGCGATTCGATATTCGATGTTACCGAAATAATCCCAACCGGATTTCCTGAAGCAGTATTCACTGGGTCAATCGGTGAAACGTATTTCCAATAACGCGTTTCGCCTTCCGTGAAGTTATAACTTTGCACGGTATTCGACACAACGACTTGTTGAACGTCCGCTTCTGTTGAACGCGTTCCAACCACAGACTGTTGCGTTTGGTTCGTTGTTCCCAAAATATATCCTTGCATGTCCATGATGCGAATTTCGACAATACTATTCCCTGTTGGGTAATCTTGTAATAATTGCGAAATTTCAGACATCTTCGCTTCATC
This sequence comes from uncultured Streptococcus sp., assembly GCA_963521405.1. GTDB lineage: Bacteria > Bacillota > Bacilli > Lactobacillales > Aerococcaceae > Granulicatella. The sequence continues at coordinate 29,889 of CAUQUY010000008.1, read as the reverse complement.
GGTCGCATCTTTTGCCAAAATCGGCTGCACGTTATTCTTCAAGAACCCTACTTGCAGTTGGATTTGTTCTTGGAAGTTGGAAATCATTTGCGACTCTAATTGCGTTAAGAAGTTCGCGACAATCAGTTGCAGCGAGATGACTAAGAGCAGGATGAACAGCATCGGAATCTTAAATTGAATGGAACGAAAGAATCGTTTCATTGTATTCATGAGTCATTTTCCCCTCTACTTTTTAGCAAAATACGCTTTTCTTGCCGGTAGATCAGTTGGCAAGGAAAAGCGCATTTCAATCTTAAGCTTCTTTTTCTTGATCTGGGGTCTTAATGTAGTAACCTACCCCACGACGAGTCATAATCCATGTTGGGTGACTCGGTGTATCTTCGATTTTTTCACGTAAGCGACGTACCGTAACGTCCACTGTACGCACATCTCCGAAGTAATCATATCCCCAAACCGTTTGCAACAAGTGCTCACGTGTAATGACTTGTCCGATATGTTTTGCTAAGTAATGAAGTAATTCAAACTCACGGTGCGTTAATTCGATTTCTTCGCCACGTTTTGAAACCACATAAGCATCTTCATGGATAATGAGTGAGCCTAATACGATTTCGTTAGCTGTTTTTTCTTCTTCGGTTTCCGCTGGAGCTAATTGTTGACGACGTAAGTTTGCTTTCACACGCGCGATTAACTCACGGTTTGAGAAAGGTTTTGTCACATAGTCGTCGGCTCCAAGTTCAAGACCTAACACTTTATCAATTTCAGAGTCTTTTGCTGTCACCATGATAATTGGGACATTGCTTGTTTTACGGATTTCACGGCACACTTCTAAGCCATCAATTTTCGGTAACATTAAGTCTAAAATAACTAAATCAGGATTTTTTTCATTGAAAGCCACCAGACCCTCTTCACCGTCAAAGGCTGTAATTACTTCAAAGCCCTCTTTTGTAAGACTAAACTTGACGATGTCTGAGATTGGCTTCTCATCATCTACAACTAGGATTTTTTTCATATAAATCCTCCTTTACTCTATTACTTTTTTATGCCCAAACACTTTCTAAAATGTTGGTTTGTTCTCTATCTGGTCCTACACTGAATGTAGAAATACGTACGCCGACTAATTCAGAAATACGACGAACATAGTTGCGTGCATTTTCAGGAAGCTCTTCAAGTGAACGGCATCCTGTAATGTCTTCGCTCCAACCTGGTAATTCTTCATACACAGGTTCGCATTGTCCTAGTTCTACTAGGCTTGCTGGGTAGTGAGAAATTTCTTCTCCATTTGGTTTACGGTAAGCTACACAGATTTTAACTGTCTCTAAACCTGTTAAAACATCGATACTGTTTAAGCTTAAGTTTGTAATGCCTGATACACGTTTAGAGTGACGCATTACAACGCTATCGAACCAACCAACACGTCTTGGACGTCCAGTTGTTGTACCGTATTCACGTCCGACTTCACGAATACGTGAGCCGATTTCATCGAATAATTCTGTTGGGAAAGGTCCATCCCCTACACGAGAAGTGTACGCTTTACATACTCCAACGACTTTATTAATTTTTGAAGGTCCAACACCGCTACCGATAGTAACCCCACCAGCAACTGGGTTTGAAGATGTTACGAATGGATAAGTACCTTGGTCGATATCCAACATAACCCCTTGTGCTCCTTCGAATAATACGCGTTTTCCTTGATCTAATGCATCGTTTAAAATCACTGAAGTGTCGCAAACGTATTTCTTCATTTGTTGACCATATTCGTAGTACTCTTCAAAAATATCATCGAATTCGATTGGTTCTGCATCGTACATTTTAGTAAAGAGGCGATTTTTTTCGGCTAAGTTGATTCTTAGACGTTCCGCAAAGACTTCACGGTCCAATAAGTCTGCCACACGAATCCCAACACGCGCTGCTTTATCCATGTAGCAAGGTCCAATCCCTTTATTCGTTGTTCCAATTTTGTTGTCGCCTTTAGCTTCTTCTTGTAATTGGTCTAAGCGAATGTGGTATGGCAAGATGACATGAGCACGGTCTGAAATACGTAAGTTATCAGTAGTCACATTTCTTTCGTGTAAATACGCAAGTTCTGTGATTAGAGATTTTGGATTCAATACAACCCCATTTCCAATCACGCTGATTTTCTCTGGTGAAAAAATTCCTGATGGAATTAAGTGAAGTTTATAAGTCACTCCATTGAATTGAATCGTATGTCCTGCATTGTCTCCCCCTTGATAGCGGGCAATGACTTCTGCGTTCTCACTGAGGAAGTCTGTAATTTTTCCTTTACCTTCGTCTCCCCATTGTGTTCCTACTACTACTACTGATGACATTTGACGCACCTCTTCTTTGTATTATTCATTTAAATGTCTATGATTAGGCCTTTGGAGCGTTTTGCTCGACTCCGTCTGGCACAAGATTTGTAAATTTATTAAATTCTTTCATGAAGTTCAATTCAACCGTTCCACGAGGACCGCTACGGTTTTTCTCGATAATCACTTCAATGGTACTATTTGGTTCCACCTCTGGAACATGTCCATTCTCATCTGGTTCTTGACGATAGTAATCATCACGATATAAGAACGCTACAATATCAGCATCTTGCTCGATAGATCCAGATTCACGAATATCTGACATGATTGGTCGTTTATCTTGACGCTGTTCCACACCACGCGATAATTGCGAAAGTGCGATAACGGGAACTTTTAATTCCTTCGCTAATTTCTTCAAGTTACGAGAAATTTCAGAAACCTCTTGTTGACGACTCTCTTTTCCGTTTCCTTCAATCAACTGCAAGTAGTCGATGACGACTAGCCCAAGATTATTACGCTCTTGTTTTAGACGACGACATTTTGCACGGATTTCAGCAACACGAATCCCTGGAGTATCATCAATAAAAATTGGTGCTTCAGATAATGCTCCGGTCGCCACGAAATATTGTGTATATTCTTCAGGCGTTAATTTACCTGTTTTCAAATGTCCTGCGTTGATGCTAGCATGTGAACAGATAATACGCTCTACAAGGGACTCAGCCCCCATTTCAAGACTGAAGATGGCTACTGTTTCGTTCAGATTCACGGCAACATTCTTTGCAATATTCAATACAAAGGCCGTTTTACCAACAGATGGACGAGCCGCTAAGATGATTAACTCATCCGCATGCAACCCTGACGTCATTCTGTCTAAGCCGATATATCCTGTTGCAATCCCTGTAACTTCACCATTGTTTTTCGCACGCTCTTCTAAGCTTTCATAAGCGGTACGAAGAACCGTACTAATTGGAATGAATCCTGCTTTATTACGTCCTTCCGATACTGAAAGAATATCTTTCTCAGCATTATCCAAAACGTTAGCAATTGGTTCATCCTCTTGGTAAGCAGTTTTTACAATATTTGTCGAAGTTTTAATTAATTTACGGCGCGTAGATTTTTCTAATACGATTTGCGTATAGTACTCTACGTTGGCTGCAGTTGGCACTTTATCAAGAAGTTCGATTAACGTTACTTCTCCACCAATATTCTCCATTTGATTCTTTTGTCTTAAAATCTCTGAAACGGTGATTGCGTCAATATCGATATTGTTTTGATTTAATTCAATCATTGCCGCAAAAATTAATTGATGAGAAACACGATAAAAATCTTCCGGTGTCAAAAATTCCATAACCGAAATAATCGAGTCACTTGCAAGAAGAATAGACCCAAGAACGGCTTCTTCTGCCTCAATATTTTGTGGTGGAACTAAATTTGGATATAGTTCTTCCATTCAAACACCCTTTCTACTAAAAATAACCATAAAAATACAGTTTCATTGTATCATAAAACGCTGTAATAAAACAGAAGAGTGAGTCTTTTCGAGCATGAAAACTTGTATGTTCATTTGTAACTTTGTGAATTGTATCACATATTTAAAACCAAAAGAAAAAGGATTCTCCGCCGTGGGAAAATCCTTTGTAACTCTTATTATTGAGCAACGATATTTACAGTCATAATTGCTGTTACATCGTGGTGTAATTTAACAGGTACACGAGTGTATCCTAAGGCACGAATTGGTGCTGCTAATTCGAATTTACGACGATCAAGCTCTACATTGAATTTTTTGTTGAATTCTTCTGCGATTTGCTTCGCTGGGATAGCTCCGAATAGACGGCCATCTTCCCCTGCTTTCGCTTTAATGGTTACAACTGTATCTTCGCGTTCTAAGAACTCTTTAATTTCTTTGGCTTTTGCTAATAATTCGGCATTGTGCTTTTCTTCAGCTTTCTTTTGACCTGATAAAGTTGCTAAGTTTGCTGAATTTGCTTCTTTAGCTAAACCGTTTTTGATTAGGAAGTTTTGTGCGTATCCATCTGCAACGTTTTTAACGTCACCTTTTTTACCTTTACCTTTTACATCTTTCAAGAAAATCACTTTCATGTTTCTTCCTCCTAATTATAAATTAATTTCACTACCAATTTCTTCGATGACTTGAATTAATTGGCGGATTGCATCTTCAATCGTGATATCAGATAACTGAGTCGCAGCATTCGATAAATGTCCACCACCACCCATTTTTTCCATCACACGTTGTACGTTTTTATTCCCTAAACTACGAGCACTAATACCTACACGACCATCATTCCGTTTTGTAACCACAAATGAAGCATCAATGTTTTCCATCGATAACATCATATCGGCCGTTTGAGCAGCCACGACTGTCGGATATACGGTGTTTTCTTCACCATGAACAATTCCGACATTATTAGGAAGCATTTCGAGCGAGTTTAATAAATGCGAACGCATTAAGTACGTATCTACATTTTCTTTTAATAAGCGTTGAATCAGAATTGTATCCGCACCAACAGATTTCAAATAGCTAGCCGTATCAAAGGTACGGGACCCTGTACGAAGCGTGAAATTACGCGTATCTACAATAATACCAGCAAGTAAGGTTGTTGCTTCGATTGGCTGAAGTTTCTCAGCATCTTCTGATTGATATTCTAGTAATTCCGTAATCAATTCTCCAGCAGATGAAGCGTATGGTTCAATATAAACCAAGTCAGGATTTTCAGGGAATTCCTCTCCACGGCGGTGGTGGTCGATAATCACTAGTTTATTTGCTTTTTTAACTATCGATGGAGCAGCACATAGGGAAGGCTTGCTTACATCAACAATAATCACTAATGTATTTTCAGTCAGTAGAGCTTCCGCCATTTCTGGATTTACAATAGAAGAGTAGAGACGTTCATTATCTTTGATTACTTCCATCAATTTCTTGATATCATGCGAATATTGCTCTGGATTCGTGACAATCCATGAGGTTTTACCGTGCATTTTCGCGATTCTTCGAATACCTAAGCATCCACCAATACAGTCCATATCTGGATATTGGTGTCCCATCACCATTACTTGATCTGCTTCGGCAATAAGGTTCTCTAACGCTTGAGAAACCATGCGAGAGCGCACTCGTGTACGCTTTTCTAACGGATTGCTCTTACCACCGTAGAAGCGTGTCTCTTCGTTTTTAGAACGGACAACGACTTGGTCACCACCTCGTCCTAAGGCTAAATCAAGGTTATCTTGCGCAAATTTAGCAATTGCACCATAATCCATCTCTTCTTGAGTATCATCCGCATATGAGAACCCCATACTTACGGTTAGTGGGGTATTTTGTTGAGCAGTTGTCTCACGTACACGGTCAATAATCTCAAATTTTGTTTTTTCAAGACTTGAAAGGATCTTTTTATCTAAAAATGCGACAAATCGATCTGAGCTAACACGTTTTAAGTAGATATTATTATGGTTTGCCCAGCTAGTAAGTTGATTTGTCACGAAGTTATTCAAGTTAGACTTCTTACGGTCACTGAGTGATTGTGATACTTCTGCAAAGTTATCAACAAAAATTTGCCCGAATACAGGTCTTTCGTCTAGATAAGTCTCTTTAATCAACGCATATTCCGTAATATCCATCATATAGAGCATTCCAATATCGTTATGGTAAACTATTTGGAAGTATTTATCTTTCCAATGGACCACATTATCTTTATCATCATCCAGATTTTTAACGATATTCGCTAAATCTGGATCGACAATTTCAAGTTTAAACCCTAATAGTTCTTTACGTTCGAAATACTTCTGTAAATAAGGGTTAATCCATTGAATTTCACCATTATCATCTAACAAAAGCATTCCAATCGGCATTTTAATAGAGGCATCTTGTGAACCTTTATTAATTTTGTACGATAAATTCGTTACATAATGATTTGTTTCTTTAATAATGTAGTTTGCAAACGAATAGAGGAGTGTTCCTAATAAAATAACAAATAAAGTAAGGATAAGTCCCATCCATATATTCATCACGTACGCAATAATCAGCATACAGAGAATGATTGCTATAAATGAGATTCCGTATTTCTTCATTGTTTCACTTTTAAGAAATGTCGGTAAAGCCTTAATACGTTCTTTTAGGCTTTTCTTCATTCTTGCACCTTCTTTCTATATACCTTATTTTACCACAGTTTTGGCCCTTCGTCAGTTCTCTAAAATTGTTTCACGTGAAACAATTTAGAGAGAGGGTAGGGTACAAATGTTTCACGTGAAACATTTTAAAGGTTAGTTTCTCAATCGAATGTTTCACGTGAAACATTCTAATTTATGTATTAAAGTTTAGATTAAAAGCTAAACCTCAATCTGTTTAATCAATTATCAGTATTTTTATAAATAGATAGTCAGTTATAAAAAATAGCATTTAAATAAAATAAAAAAGGATTGAGAAATTCTCAATCCTTTTATTTATTATTAGTCAACTGTTGTGAATGGTAATAATCCCATGATACGAGCACGTTTGATTGCAACAGTTAAAGTACGTTGGTGTTTAGCACAAGTACCTGTTACACGACGTGGTAAGATTTTACCTTTTTCAGAAATGTAACGTTTTAATAATTCTACATCTTTGTAATCAATGTAGTCGATGTGGTTTGCACAGAAGTAGCAAACTTTTTTACGACGGCGTTGACCGCCACCTCTACGTTGTTGAGCCATTATGGTATCCTCCTTTTAAACTTTAGAATGGTAAATCATCATCTGAAATGTTGATTGTCTCTCCATTGCTTAAGAATGGGTCAGACGCACCACCACCGAATGATGAAGTAGGAGTATTAAATTGATTAAAGTTATTCGTTTGATTTTGTTGGAATCCGCCGTGAGAGCTTTGATCATTAGCAGGGCGTTGTTCAGTAACATTACGTGATTCTAATAACGAGAAGTTCTCAGCTAGCACTTCAGTTACATAAACTTTTTGACCTTGTTGGTTATCATAGCTACGTGTTTGAATACGTCCTTCAATTCCTACTAGTGAGCCTTTACGAGTGAAATTCGCAAAGTTCTCTGCAGCTTTACTCCACATTACACAGTTAATAAAATCTGTCTCACGTTCACCATTTTGGTTTTTGAAACGACGTTCAACTGCAACCGTGAAGGTAGCATAAGCAGTTCCGTTTGAAGTATAACGTAAATCAACGGCACGTGTTAAGCGTCCAACTAATACAACATTATTAATCATTTAATTCTTACTCCTTTCAAGATTTATGTTTACTTATAATAAACAATTATGCTTCTAATTTAACGATCATGTGACGTAAGATGTCATTGTTGATTTTCGCTAAACGGTCGAATTCATCGATTGCAGCAGCATCTTCAGCAGTGATGTTCACTAAGTGATAGATACCTTCTTGGAAATCTTTAATTTCGTATGCAAAACGACGTTTCGCCCAGTCTTTAGATTCAACAACAACTGCTCCGTTGTCTGTTAAAACAGCATCAAATCTTGCAACCAATTCAGCTTTAGCAGCTTCATCGATGTTTGGACGGATGATATATAAAATCTCGTATTTTGATGTTTGACTCATTGACTGTCACCTCCTTATGGACTTTTGGCCTACTGAATTTTCAGCAAGCAAGGAGAGTATCATTTCTAATACTCACGTTCAATCATTATAGCAAACAAAGCTATAGAATGCAACAGAAATCCGCACTACAGAGGTGCTCAAGAAAATTTGTGAGTAGCAAAAAAAGTTTCAATATATCATATCTGATATGTAGCATATATGTTACAATTGGCTTATAAAGGAATTAGGGGGAAAAAGAAAAAATGGTGGATTATTTAAAGCGGCTTTTTGCCCGTCTTGACGCGAAATATGAGACTTTTAGGGATGATTTTGAAGCGGAATATTTTCTTCAGAAAAATGCTTTAACGATGATCAGACTTCGGAGAGAATCTGGACTAACACAAACGGAATTCGCTAGAAACGCCGGTATGACGCAAGGAAATCTCTCTAGGCTCGAAAAAGGAAATTATAATCCAACGCTCGCGCATCTTCAAAAAATTGCGAGTAAAAATGGGTATGATTTAGACATTCGTTTTAAGAAAAAGAAGCGATAAATGCGATGAAATCAACAAAAATAGCTCCTACAGCCAAAAACTGTAAGAGCTATTATTTTTTAAATTTTATCCCCAAACTTCATGAACGATTTCGTCAATCAATTTTAATTTATCCCATTGGGCTTCAATCGTTAAGATATTACCTTCTTCTGTAGAAGAGAATCCACATTGAGGGCTGAGACATAATTGTTCAAGAGGAACGTACTGACTCGCTTCTTTAATACGTGAAATGACTTCGCCTTTATCTTCTAAGTCCCCTGATTTAGACGTAATTAAACCAAGAACGACTTTTTGGTCTTTAATATAGCGAAGTGGAGTGAAATCACCAGCACGGTCACTATCATATTCCAAGAAGAATCCATCCACACGACAATGACCAAATAGCGTCTTCGCAACTGGTTCATAACCACCGCTAGAGAACCATGTTGAGCGGAAGTTTCCGCGGCAAATATGCATATTCACCACTAAATCTTCTGGTTTCCATTCAATGACACGGTTTAACACATCTACGTAGTCACGAGCGATTTGTTCGAGGTCAAATCCACGTGCTTCGTACGCTTCCCGTTTGTCTAACGCACAGAACTCTCCCCAGCTAGTGTCGTCTAATTGAATATTGCGGCATCCTAAGCCGTAGAAGCATTGTAGTGCCTTGCGGTATGCAGCAACCACATCATCATAGAAGAGGGCTTCATTGTCTTTATAACGCTCAATAGGCACATAGTTTTTCTCACGAACTTGCGTAATCAAATGCAACATACTTGGTGAAGGAATCGTTAATTTCACAGGTGTATCGCCAGCATGCTCTTTTAAGAATTTGAAGTGTTTTACGAATGGATGGTCTTCAGAAAAATCAACCTTTCCAACGATACGTAATGTTTTTGGCTTCACATCTTTATCTTTGAATTGAACAGAGAAGTGGTCTACTTCTACAAGTTCAACCCCCTCTAAGTTTTCTAAGAAATCTAAGTGCCAGAATGCACGACGGAATTCACCGTCTGTGACAGACTTGAGGCCAAGTTCTTTTTCTTTCTCGATTAAAGCGATGATTTCTTCGTTTTCAACACGTTCTAGTTCTTCGGCATTGATTTCGCCTGTGTTAAATTTCGCACGGGCTTCTTTTAGACGTTCTGGACGTAAGAAACTTCCCACGTGATCGAGTCTAAAGGGTGCTTTTTGACAACAGCTACAGTTTTCATGATTTGACATATGTTTTCCTCTTTTCGTTTATTCAGCTTCTGGTAAATACGCAATGGCGCGAACAGGTGAGCCTGGTGTATGGTTCCAGTTAGGATATGAGATTGAAATCACAGCACCTACTGCTGGAACTTGATCAAGGTTCGCTAATACTTCCACTTGGAAGATGTCTTGGCTTAATAAGTAGTATTCGTTTGTTAAACCATGTGCTGCAGCGTGAACACCTGAGTCTGTATCTAATGTTTCGTGACCTACAGCTTTCACATGACGTTCGTGAATTAAGAATTCAAGCGCATCTTTTGCCCAACCTGGTGTGTGTTGCACGTCGTTTTCGTCTAAATTACGAACCGCATCTTGGTCTGGCCAGCGGTGTGACCAGTCACTACGGAATGCGACAAAGGCACCTGGTTCGATTTTTCCGTATTCTTTTTCAAACGCTAAAACGTCTGCTTTTGTTAATTCGAAGTTTGGATTTTCGGCTACTTCTTTTGAACGGTCGATGACGTAAAGTGGTAATAATAAATCTTTTAACTCGATTTCATCAAGGAAGCGTCCGCCTTCATAGAAGTGGCAAGGTGGATCAATATGTGTACCGTATTGTGTCACCACTGATAATTGTTGTACGTGGAATCCATCTTTTAAAGTAAATAAATCTTTTTGTTCCAATGCTGGTAGAGCAGGAAAGTGAGGGCTATTCGCATCGATTTGATGGCTTAAGTTCACCCATTTTGCTTGTTTTAATGTTTTGAATGCTTGTTCTAATTGTTGTTGAAATGCTGTCATAATGACACTTCCTTTCTGAATTGAGCAAGGCTGTGGTTCAATAGTCATTCTCCCCACAGCCTTTTGATTTATTTTTTAATGCGAGGTTATTCTCCCCAAACCTCACGTGCGATTTCTGAAATCAATGCAATTTTCTTCCATTGATCTTCTTCTTTAATCACGTTTCCTTCTTCTGTTGAAGCAAATCCACATTGAGTACTTAAGTATAAGTTTTCAAGTGGTACATATTGGCTTGCTTCTTTAATACGAGCGATGACTTCATCTTTGTCTTCTAAGTCTGCAAATTTTGAAGTTAAAAGACCAAGAACCACTTTCTTACCGTCAGAAACTTTCGCAAGAGGCTTGAAGTCGCCAGCACGGTCTGTGTCGTATTCTAAGTAGTACGCATTTACGTGTTCGCCTGCTAATAATTCGTCTTCTACTTTTTCATATCCTCCTTGAGAAATCCAAGTAGAGTGGAAGTTTCCGCGGCAAACGTGTGTATTCACTGCTAAGTCTTTTGGTAATGCATCAATCACTGAGTTGTTCAATTGTAATGCACGACCTGCAAAGTCACGACGAACTTCTTCTAATGGACGGCTGTCGTTGAAACGTTTTGAAAAACCATCATCTGCTAAAGCGCCCCATGTACAGTCATCAAATTGAATTGTGCGAAGTCCTTCGTTGTATAAGTCTGTAATGACATCTACATATGCGTTTTTAATCGCTTCGAAAAGCTCTTTTTCAGTTGGATAAACTGCTTTCCACGCTGCAATGTGTTCAGGTGTACGAATTAATTCGAAATAGAATTGTGATGGAGAAGGGATTGTGAATTTCACAATAACATCTTCGTCTTTCACTAAATCACGTAAGAATTTGAAATGTTCTACGAATGGGTGATTATGTCCATCGATTGGAGCTGTTAATGTTGCAGTATCGGCTTTTGTTTCGATACCGTTAAATTTATAACCGTGTTCACCAACTGTATGTTCCACACCATTGAATCCCCAGAAGAAGTCAAGGTGCCAGTAAGCGCGGCGGAATTCTCCGTCTGTAACGCCTTTTAATCCAGCAGCGATTTGTTTTTTAACAAGTTCGCGGATTTCTTTATCTTCTACAGCTGTTAATTCTTCGCGTGTGATTTCACCGTTTGCGAATTTTGCGCGTGCTTCTACTAAATCTTTAGGACGTAAGAAACTTCCTACGTGGTCTACTCTAAATGGTGCTTGTTTTGATGTCATAAATTTATTTCTCCAATCTATCTTCGAATTTCTTCTTGCGGGATGATTATTCTCCCCATACCTCACGAGCGATTTCGCTAATTAAAGCAATTTTTTTCCATTGATCGTCTTCAGTAAGGATGTTTCCTTCTTCAGTTGATGCAAATCCACATTGTGTACTTAAGTATAAGTCTTCTAGTGGAACGTATTGGCTAGCTTCTTTAATACGAGCAATCACTTCATCTTTGTCTTCTAATTTTCCTGATTTAGAAGTTAGAAGTCCAAGAACGACTTTCTTACCATTGTTTACTTTTGCTAATGGCTTGAAGTCGCCGGCGCGGTCTGTATCGTATTCTAAGTAGTACGCATGTACGTTTTCATCTTCGAATAATGCGTCGCTTACTGAATCGTAACCACCTGAACTTGCCCATGTTGAGTGGAAGTTACCACGGCATACGTGAGTGTTTACTGTTAAATCTTCTGGTAAGTCTTCTAGAATTCCGTTGTTTAATTCTAAGAATTCACGTTTGTGTTCTCTTCTTAATTCTTCAGGTGTTAAATGACTTTCTTTTGAAATGATGTTTAAGAAGTTATCATCTACGATTACACCCCATGTACAGTCATCGATTTGTAAGAGACGGCAACCTGCATCGTATAATTCTTTAATCACTTGTCTGTAAGCAGCAATGATATCTTTAAAGAGTTCTTCTTTTGAAGGGTATACTGAGAAAGTTTGCTCAATATGCTCTGCATCACGAATCAATTCGAAGTAGAATTGCGCTGGAGCAGGGATTGTTTGTTTTACGATGAAATCTTCGTCTTCGAATTGTTTTAAGAATTTGAAGTGTTCTACGAATGGGTGATTTTCACCAGTAATTTTTCCAACGACATCTGCTGAGTCAGGTTTTGTAATTTCATCGTGGAATTGATATCCGATTTTTGCTTGAGTGTGTTCTACTCCGTTCAATCCCCAGAAGAAATCTAAGTGCCAGTATTGGCGACGGAATTCGCCGTCTGTGAATCCTTTTAATCCAGCTTTCTTTTGTTGTTCGACTAACTTTTCGATGGCTTTATCTTCGACGGCTGTTAATTCCTCGCGTGTAATTTCACCTTTTGCAAATTTTTCTTTTGCTTCTACTAATTCTTTTGGACGTAAGAAACTTCCTACGTGATCTACTCTAAATGGTGCTTGTAATTTTGACATTGGTCATTCCTCCTATAAATAAAAAATCCTCACAGTATCGCTACTGCAAGGACGAAATTTTCGTGTTACCACCTTGTTTTGTAGAATCCTCACGAATCCTACCTTACCGAGTACGCACACTGGGTGTTATACTCTACAGCTATAATGGGCTACCCATTTACGTCTAATGATTCGACGTAAAATCACTCCGAGGCCATCTTCAAAAACTCAATTTCATCTCTTCCCACCAACCGAGACTCTCTTAGCAAATCTTATTTTCTACTCACCTGTTCTTTGTGATGTCTGATTAACATGTTCTTAGGATAACAGAGAACAAACCGCATAGCAATAGGTTTTCTTATACCGTTTTTCTATCGATTGTTATAACTATTAGTTATATACTATAAAACACCTTTAAAACTAGTTATAAAAAAAGACTTAGAGATAATCTCTAAGTCTTACATCATTATTCAGAATCGATTAATTCATGTAATTTTTTCTTATAGTAGAATGTTGCGAAAATTGATAAACCAAGAATCACGACAACGTACGCAATTGTAATGAACCAAACGAAAGTACGATTCCATTTCGGTAAGTGAATTAATAGATAAACCGCTCCGAAGAGAAATCCGAAGAGAACCACGGCGAAAATGACCGACTTCACTCCACTACGCATACGGTTTAAGAGTTCGATGACATTCGTCCACGTTGGGGTAAAGAGCTTCAAGTCTCTCGCGTATCCCCAACGGCTAAGCCCTAGACTGATAATTCCCCATGAGAGAATAATGCCCAAAGTCATATAAATCGGTAAGCGAAGTACTGTACAAATCACCGTCATAAGAATGACTGGAATCGCAGACTGAATCGCAAAGAGAATCCAGAATTTACGTTCTAAAAATTGGTGCATATCGAATGGAAGAACTTTTAGATAATAATAGTTTTCCCGCTCAAGTGAAATTCCGACCGCTAATAAGTTGTTTCCTCCTGTATTGAAGAATGCAATGAAGGTAATGAGCATCGCAAATGGTAAGAAGGTGTTTAGGTTTAGGAGGTTCATAAAACTAATTTCTACCGGACCACCTGAAAAACTTAAAACTGCTGGAATTAAGAGGAGATATGGTAATATTCCTGCACTAATAATCGTTTGCGTTAATACCGAACCTTCCATTAATTGGCGAAGCGTATAGCGAATCACGAATTTCGTTGAAAGCTTGCTGCCATCTAACTCCATTTGTTTCACACGTTCGACTTTTACTTTCGAAGACGATGTTTGCGAAACGGCTTGGTAGAAGTTTGGCAATACAATGAACTTCACGAGTAGTATAATTGCCACGAATGCTAAAATCACTAATCCAATCATCGGATAAACAGTCATGTCGAATGGATCCAAAATTGCATTATAGAAGGCGAGTACTGGTTGAATGAAAGCTGGCATTTTTCCTGTTAATACAGTATTTACCATCGAATCTGTCAGCATCAGTTGATAGCCAATGACGGCCCCAAGGGAAATCACGAAAACTAAAATATTCGCAATCACGGATTGATATTTTCTAAACAGTGGAATCTTCGCTAGAAAGAAGCAGAGAAGAAACATCAATAAGTAAACAATCGAACTAAATAAAAGCACCCCTAATAAGGCAATTGGAATCGTGAAAAGGATGAAGCCTCCTGAAAAATACACGTGGATTCCAAATAGCATCACGATTGGAAGTAATCCTTGCAATGTAGCCACTACAATCGAAAGGCTCTTTCCAAGAACGACTTCTAATTCCGTAAAGGCATAAGGCAAATACGATTCGAAGTCTTTACTTTCATAAAAGACATTGTAAATAGCTGGCAATGCTTGCGAAACTAAAATCATCAAGAATAAGAAAACCGTCGTTCCGAATTGAAGTGGAGGGTATGAACGTCCAAACATCGCTCCAGGAATTCCAAATAAAGCTCCAAACATCACCGCAAACAGCAATTGTTGCGTCAATGTTTTCATCGCCACATTCACGGGTTTCGATGGATTTTTCGCTTGTTTCTTTCGATAATTTTGTAATTGTGCCGGTTGCGTCGCAAAAATTAAATTGGTCTTCACCAGCGTAAGAATTCGATTAAACCGCATGTGAATCCACTCCTTCTTGTCTACCGGCTAGTGATAAGTAGATTTCTTCAAGCGTGCTATCTGGTTGTTGGCCTTTCAACTCTTGAATCGTACCGTAGAAGAGTAGTTTTCCTTTTTTCAAAATTGCAATCTTATCGCAGAGTTGTTCTGCCACTTCTAAAACGTGTGTCGAGAAGAGAACGGTATTGCCTTTATCGGCATGTTCGCGCATTAATTTCTTCAAGTCATAAGAAGCTTGTGGGTCAAGACCTGTCATTGGTTCATCGAGGACCCAAATTTCAGGGTCTGATAAAAGCGCCCCGATGACGAATACTTTTTGACGCATCCCGTGTGAGAACGAATCAATGACTTCATAGCGATGTCCTTCGAAATCAAATAATTCTAGTAAATAAGCAAGACGGCTTTCTACTTCGTCTAATGTCATGCCATAAGAAGAAGCGACTAATTCCCAAAATTCATTGGCGGTTAAGCGTAGGAATAGGTCTGGGCTATCGGCCACATAGCCAATTTTTTCTTTAATGGCTAGTCGGTTGGATGATAATTCTTGTCCGTCCACAATAATTTCTCCGCTAGTTGGATGGATAACGCTCACGAGTGATTTGATGGTAGTTGATTTACCAGCCCCGTTATGTCCGATTAATCCAATAATTTTTCCACTTTCAATTGTTAAGTTAAGTCCATCTAAAGCGACAGTTTGATCATATACTTTTGTTAAATTGCGAAATTCAATCATATTTATTCCTCCTTATGGATTATTTCACCCTTATTATACAGCTAATAATACTAAAAAATAGTACTTTTTTGCGTAAAAAGAGTATTTTTTTGCTAAAAACCTCTCCTTAGCATTTATAAACAGAGGTAAATTTGAAACTTGATTTCTTTTATAAGAGTGCAAAACAAAATCTATTTTTAAATACAGATTGAACTTTCTTTTAAAATGACTCTATTCAATCGATTACTACGAATCCTTACGGATATCTTCATAATAGTGGTAATAGGGCACCGGTTCGAGCCTAAGGTCTCTCACCTTTAAAGTCTCAAAGCTGAAGTAAGAAATAAATTTCTAACTCCAGCTAATTCGCATTTAATGCTATCCCCTATTACTACTACTATAGAATCCGTATGATTCTTCGTAATCTTAATGAGTGCTTTTAATTATATTTCAGAATTTTAAACAGTTTATTTTACACGATACAAAGTAATAAATTTCCTAAAATTATCATATTTAAAAAGAGGTTTTATGCTAAAATATTCTTAATAAGAAAGCGCTTTATAATTTAGAAGTAGGATAACTGGCAAAAAATAAGAAAAGGTAGGTGAATAAAAATGTATCGTCATGTTATCTCTGTCATCTTACTACTAGCTTTAATTCTCGGAAAAATATTTTTAAAAGAGGATAAAAAATAATCAAAAACAAAAAAGCCATCATTTCTGATGGCTTTTTGTGTACTTATTATTCATTTTCTTCGTCGACTAATTGTTGCGCAAAGTCTTTCATGTTGCCTTTGATTTGGTCTTCTGAAAGTGATGCAGTTGGTGTTTCTGTTGCTACTGATTCATTTGTTGATTCAGTCGCTTCAGAAGCTTCTTCTGTTTCGTCTTCGCGGTCCACAATCGCTAATGAACTTACAATCGCATCTTGATCGAGACGCATCATACGAACTCCAAGTGCGCCACGGCCTGTTTGAGACACGTCTTCGGCATGGAATCTGATGATAACCCCTTTATTCGTCATGATAAGTAAGTCTTCGTCTCCAGTTACGGTACGTAGGCAGACAAGTGGTCCATTTTTCTCAGTAATACGAAGTGTACGAACCCCTTTTACGCCACGGCCTTTCAATGCGTATTCGCTCGCAGCTGTACGTTTTCCGTAACCTTTTTCGCTGACTACTAATACTTCACGGTCTGGCGTTAAAATATCCATTCCGATGACATAGTCGCCTTCACGTAGAGAAACCCCACGAACACCTGAAGCGGTACGACCCATCGCACGAACTTTATCTTCATGGAAGCTTACAGCGTTACCGTGATAAGTTCCGAGGATGATGCCATCATTTCCGCTTGTGACTACTACACGAATCAATTCATCATCTTCGCGTAATTGGATGGCACGTAGACCATTTGTACGGATATTCTTGAATTCTGATAGACGAACACGTTTTACCGTTCCACGTAATGTTGTGAAGAACAAGTAACGTTCTGATTCATCTGATTCTGGAACACTGATAATCGCTTGGATTTTCTCAGCTGAATCAATGTTTAATAAGTTGATAACTGGTAATCCTTTTGCTGTACGACTATATTCAGGAATTTCATACCCTTTTGCTTGGTACACTTTTCCTGTATTCGTAAAGAAGAGGAGTGAATCGTGTGTAGAACATGAAATCATGTTTTCCACGTAATCATCATCATGGACGCTCATACCTTGAACCCCACGTCCTCCACGGCGTTGTGCCTTGAATTCAGTGTTGGCAAGACGTTTGATATATCCATTCTTCGTTAATGTAATCACGACATCTTCTTGTTCGATTAAATCTTCATCTTCAAGGCTTAATGCTTCTCCGACTAATAATTCTGTACGACGAGGATTGTCGAAACGTTGTTGAATTTCAAGAAGCTCTTGTTCGATGATTTCGTAACGAAGATCTTCGCTCGCTAATACTTTTTCTAAGTATTGAATTGTAGCTTGTAATTCGTTGTATTCTGCATCGATTTTCTCGCGTTCTAATCCTGTTAAACGAACCATACGCATATCAAGAATCGCTTGTGCTTGTTTATCGCTTAAGCCATATTCATTCATGAAGCGTTCTTTAGCGATATCTCCACTTGCTGAACTTCTTAAGATGGCTACAATCGCATCGATATGGTCTAAGGCGATTTGTAACCCTTCTAAAATATGAGCGCGGTCTTCTGCTTTTTTCTTATCGAATAAGCTACGACGACGAACAACTTCTTCTTGGTGATCTAAGTAGTGACGTAAAATTTCTTTTAAGCTCAATACTTTTGGCTCTTGATTCACAATCGCAAGCATATTGAATCCGAAGTTTGATTGTAATGGTGTTAATTTGTATAAATTATTTAATACAACGGATGCTGAAACATCACGACGTACTTCAATCACGACACGCATACCGACACGGTCAGATTCATCGTTTAAGTAAGTAATTCCTTCGATTTTCTTCTCGTGGTGTAATTGTGCGATACGTTCTACTAAACGTGCTTTATTTACCATATATGGTAATTCAGTGATGATGATGCGTTCTTTTCCGTTTTTCAATTCTTCGATTTGTACGCGTCCACGAACCGTAATCGATCCGCGTCCTGTTTCGTACGCACGACGAATTCCAGATTTACCTAAGACAATTCCTCCAGTTGGGAAGTCAGGTCCAGGGAGAGCTTCCATCAATTCAGTAGTGGTTACATCAGGGTTCTTCATTAATAAGTGAAGAGCAGAGATAACTTCCGCCAAGTTATGTGGTGGAATATTTGTTGCCATTCCAACGGCAATCCCTGTTGCACCGTTTACTAATAAGTTTGGAATACGTGCTGGTAATACTTCCGGTTCATGTTCAGTTGAATCGTAGTTATCACGGAAATTAATCGTATCTTTGTTAATATCGCGAAGCATTTCAAGAGCAATTTTACTCATACGAGCCTCTGTATAACGCATCGCAGCGGCTCCGTCTCCATCGACAGAACCAAAGTTACCGTGACCATCAATTAATGGGTAACGGTATGAGAAATCTTGTGCCATACGAACCATAGCATCGTAAATTGCAGAGTCACCGTGTGGGTGATATTTACCCATTACGTCCCCGACAATACGCGCAGATTTTTTATGCGGTTTGTCCGGTGTCACTCCAAGTTCACTCATTCCATATAAAATACGACGGTGTACTGGTTTTAATCCATCGCGTACATCTGGTAGGGCACGCGATACAATAACACTCATCGAATACTCTAGAAATGATTTACGCATCGTTTGTACTAAATCAGTTGATTCAAAAGTTTCTTCAAAGTGTTTCACTTCTTCAGACATAATTCGTCTCCTTTTCTATTCTTCTCTTCAAATTCGATTACTGGATTAAATATCTAAATCTTCCATATTGATGTATTTCGCATTGCTTTCAATGAATTCACGACGTGGTTCTACACGGTCGCCCATCAAGATATCTAAAATTTGATCCGCTTCTGCAGCATCTTCCACAGATACTTGTAACATTGAACGGTTTTCAGGGTTCATGGTTGTTTCCCATAATTGTTCCGCATCCATTTCCCCAAGACCTTTGTATCGTGATAATTGTGGTTTTGGATGTGCTGGTAATTCTTTTAGTTTTTCTTCAAGCTCTTTATCATTTTGAATGTAGTATTCGTTCTTACCTTGTTTCAACTTGTAAAGAGGTGGTTGCGCGATATAAATATATCCAGCTTCCACTGCAGGGCGCATATAACGATAGAAAAGAGTAATGAGCAATGTACGAATGTGACTTCCATCGACATCGGCATCGGTCATGATGACTAATTTTTGGTAACGAGCTTTCGATAAATCAAAATCTCCACCAAAACCAGTTCCCATCGCTGTAAACAGCGAACGAATTTCTTCGTTGGCTAAAATTTTATCGAGTGTTGCTTTTTCAACGTTCAAGATTTTCCCACGGATTGGTAAAATCGCTTGGAAATGACGTGAACGTCCTTGTTTTGCTGAACCACCCGCAGAATCCCCTTCGACAATGAATAATTCAGAAATCGTTGGGTCATTGCTTGAGCAGTCTGCTAATTTACCTGGTAAGTTTGAAATTTCTAAACCAGATTTCTTACGAGTCACTTCACGCGCACGTTTTGCAGCAAGACGTGCTTTCGAAGCTAATATTCCTTTTTCAACAATCTTACGTGCGACTTGAGGGTTTTCCATTAAGAATTTATCGAAGTGTGTTGAAAACAGACGGTCTGTAATCGTACGAGCTTCAGAGTTTCCTAATTTCGTTTTTGTTTGTCCTTCGAACTGTGGATCAGGGTGTTTGATAGAAATAACGGCAGTTAACCCTTCACGGACATCTTCACCGCTTAGTTTTTCTTCGTTTTCTTTCATCAATTTTTGACGACGCGCGTAATCGTTAATCACACGTGTTAAGGCCGTCTTCATCCCTGATTCGTGAGTACCACCTTCATAAGTGTGGATATTATTCGTGAAGCTGAGAAGGTTTGTATGGTATCCAGAAGTGTATTGCATGGCCACTTCTACTTGAATGCCATCTTGTTCTCCTTCTACATAAATTGGCTCTTCGAATAACACTTGTTTTGATTTATTTAAGTGTTCAACATAGCTCTTAATCCCGCCTTCGTAGCAGAAAGATTTTTTCACTGGCTCTTCTTCGCGGAAATCCGTAATCGTTAATTTTAATCCTTTATTCAAAAACGCTAATTCACGCACACGGTTGGCTAATTTATCAAATTCAAAGACTGTTGTTTCTTGGAAAATTTCAGGGTCTGGTACAAAGTATACGCTTGTACCATGTTTATCTGTTTTACCAATGATTTTTAAGTCATCTAAAACGGCACCACGTTTATAAGATTGCTCATAAATGTTGCCATCTTTAAATACTTGAACGGTTAAGTCTGTTGAAAGAGCATTAACAACAGAAGCCCCAACCCCGTGAAGACCCCCAGAAACTTTATAGCCTCCGCCGCCGAATTTACCACCGGCGTGAAGCACTGTAAATACAGTTTCTACGGCAGGACGACCTGTTTTTTCTTGAATATCGACCGGAATCCCACGACCGTCATCAGTTACGCGAATATGGTTTTCTTTCGTGATGTCGATTTCGATATGTGTCGCAAACCCAGCCAACGCTTCGTCGATTGAGTTATCCACGATTTCCCAAACAAGGTGGTGCAACCCGGCACTACTTGTTGAACCAATATACATCCCAGGACGTTTACGAACAGCTTCGAGTCCTTCTAATACTTGAATCTGACTGGCATCATATTGCGCAGCTAATTCAGCTTTGTTTTCTTCTGTCATATGCTAATTCTCACTCTCCGTTTTTAAAATAGTTCCTTTTTCAATCGGTATTACGACTGGTTCATTAATAAATTGTTGCTTAATCCCATCGAGGCTCGTTGTGGTAATAAAGGTTTGCACTTTATTTTCAATCGCCTTAATTAGATGGGTTTGTCTATCATCATCGAGTTCGGAAAGTACGTCATCTAATAATAGAAGAGGATACTCACCTGTCGATAATTTCATCAATTCGATTTCCGCAAGTTTCAAACTGAGTACCGTCGAACGTTGCTGTCCTTGCGAACCGTACGTTTGAACCGGAATCTCGTTCAAATAAAAAATCAAATCGTCACGGTGCGGTCCAATCAGCGTTGTGGCTTGATCCGCCTCACGAGTTTGATTCTTCTTGAATTGATCGATATAAATTTCTTTCATTTGCGAAGGGGTTAAACCATCCTCCAGCGGAATCGTTGCTTGATACGAAACCGAGAATTTCTCACGACCAAGCGATAACTGGTCATGAATCGGAATGGCTAAAGCCTCCAATTGCTTCATAAAATCGAGACGATGAAAGACGATTTTACTAGCTAACTCGCTTAACATCTCGCTTAAAACCTCTAAGTATTCGTCCGGCTGCTTTTTCTTAATGGCTAGCTGCTTCAAATATGTATTGCGTTGTTTTAAGACGCGATTATATTCCACTAAATCATAGAGGTAGAGGGAACTCATTTGTCCAAGTTCCATATCCACGAATTTACGTCTGTTTTGCGGAGACCCTTTGACGAGCGTGAGGTTCTCTGGGGCAAAGAGGATGACATTCAAGTTTCCAAGGTAGGAACTGAGTCGTTTTTGCTCCAAATAATTCACTTTCGCGATTTTTCCTTTTTTAGAAAATTGCAATTCTAAATTCGTCTTTGTAGCTGTTTTTTCAACGGTCCCTTTAATCGTCGCAAACTCTTTTTTCCATCCAATCAGTTCTTTGTCATTTGTCGTGCGGTGGCTCTTTGTCATCGCTAAGGCATAAATCGACTCCATCAGGTTGGTTTTTCCTTGTGCATTTTCACCAATAAAAACATGCACACCGTCTGTAAACTCTAGTTGGACAGATTCATAATTACGAAAGTTTTGTAATTGTAAATTAGTCAGCTTCATGCGTCATGTGTGTTCAAATCATTTTCATCCGATTTCATTTCTTTCACAATAAAAATACCTTCATCAGGTATTTCGACACGTGTATTCGGATATAATTTTCTACCACGTCGATTTTCTAACTCTCCATCTACAAAAACTGTATATTCTTGCAGGTACCATTTTGCTTGTCCGCCAGTTGTAATGACGTCAATATGTTTTAAAAATTGCCCTAATGTAATGTACTCATCAGAGATCGATACGATAGTTGTCATGAACTTCCTCTTTTCTAATGGATATTGGTGAGAACTCCATTAAACTCATGCATGCTCACATATTTTTAAGTAGAATAACTCTACAATATTATACAATTTTTACACGCTTTTCGCAAAGAAATTGCAAAATTTAGGGGGTTATTTCAATTTTTAGTCAAAATCAACAAAAAAGCCTAAAAAAACAAAAAACAAAATTTACTAGGATTTTTTCAAAAATTGAAAGTTTTGGATCAAAAATTACCCCAAAATCACACTGCCCAAAATTCACTTATAAGTGAATTTCGGGAAAATGCAAAAATACAGTTGGAAATAAAAAAACTCGAGCCTTCAAAACGAAAGCTCGAGTGAGAGTGTTAGTTTCTATGATTACCCGTTGAATGTACGAACAGGTGTCACTAATTGAATGAAGCTATGTGGAATACCAGAGTGGTCTTCTTTTAGTTTCAATGTGAATGGACGGTTGGCTTCTAAGAAATTGATGACCGCTTCTGAAGAACCGAATAATTTCAACGCTTCTTTTAAGTAGTCTGGGTTAAATGAAATTTCAAGTGGAGCTCCTTCGAAGTTTTCCACAGCGATTTCTTCTTCAACCGTACCTACTTCAGGAGATTTCCCTGTTAATAGAATACGTTCCGGAGAAAGTGTTAATGTCGCGATATTATTTTTATCCGTATGTGACATTAATGAAGCACGTTCTACAGCTGCTACTAATTCGCTAGCAACCACTGTAATTGAAGTGTTCGCTCCGTCGTTAATTAAACGGTCTGTATCAGGGTACATTCCTTCTAATAAACGAGAGTAGAAAGATAATGTTTCTGTTTGGAACAAGATTTGATTATCTGTAATCGCAAAATCGATTGTTTCTAATCCGTCGATGATACGAGATAATTCTAATAATGTTTTACCAGGTAATGTCATTTCAAAAGTCAATGCATCACTGCCAGCTGGCATTTGTAATGGAATGATACGTTGGCTTAAACGGTGAGAATCTGTTGCGACTGCTTTTAATTGGTTGTCTTTAATCACCATATGAATCCCTGTTAAGATTGGACGAGATTCTGCAGTTGAAACGGCAACGGCTGTTTGTACAATCACTTGTCTAAATAATGGAACAGGAATTGTAATGACATGATTTTTTTCGATTTCTGGTAATTGTGGATAATCTACTGCTGATAATCCATTTAATGTAAATGATGCATTACCTGCTGTAATTGTTGCTTGTAATTGATCATTTGTTTCAAGTGTGAATACATTTAAAGGTAATTTTTTAACGATTTCTCCAAAGAAACGAGCAGGAAGAACGATGCTACCTGGTTCTTGGACTGTTAATTGTAATTCTTCGTCTTCGATTGGTAAGAATACTTCGATAGAAACTTCGGAATCACTACCTGTTAATGTTAATCCTTCTTCACTGGCAACTAATTTAATCCCTGTCAAAATTGGAATCGTTGTTTTTGATGGAATTGCACGTTGCACATCTACAAGATTTTTTAAGAACCCTTGTCTGTTTACTGAAAATTTCATAACTGCCTCCTTTAGGGTGTGCTTTTATATTTAATTTATTTATTAATAAAATAGTAATAGTAGTAGGGCCTGTGTATATTGTGGAAAAGTCAATTTTCCTTATAACAGAAACCAATTTTAATTGTGGATAACCATTGTGGAAAACTCCACCGTTTCATGGCACTTATCCACAGCTTAATAACCGAGCGAATTCTTGATTTCATTAATCACGCGAATCGTTTCTGGATCATCTTTGGCTTCTTGGCTAATTTTTTCATAGGCGTGAATAACCGTTGAGTGGTCACGACCAAAATCAGCACCAATCTTTTGAAGAGAAACACGTGTTAATTCACGAGAGAGGTACATCGCTATTTGACGCGGTTGAACCATTGTCTTCGTTCTTTTCTTTCCTTTAATATCTTCGACCGTAATATTGTAGTATTTCGCAACGGCGCTTTGGATATCATGAATCGAAAGTAATTTTTCATCGCCTCCAGGAAGGAACGATTGCAACGCTTCTGCAGCAAGGTCTGTTGAAATATCTTGACCAACCATCACAGAGTACGCTTGAAGACGCATCAGAGCTCCTTCTAATTCACGGACGTTTGATTGAATATGACCTGCGACATAACTCAATACTTCAATAGGAATATTAAATCCAAGTGATTGTGCTTTATTTTGTAAGATGGCAATTCTTGTTTCTAAGTCTGGTGGAGTGATATCGACTGATAACCCCGATACGAAACGAGAAACGAGACGTTCTTGCAATTCTTTAATTTCCGTTGGTTGACGGTCACTCGTTAATACGATTTGTTTTTGGTTATTGAAAAGCGCATTAAATGTATGGAAGAACTCTTCTTGAGTTGCTTCTTTTTTCGCTAGGAATTGAATATCATCGACCAGTAAGATATCCACATTACGGTAACGATTGCGGAATTCTTGTGGCGTTTTTGATCCAATCGAAGCAATCATTTCATTCATAAACTCTTCACTCGTCACGTATTTGACACGTGCGTTTGGATGGCTCTTCTTATATTTATTCCCAATGGCTTGCATTAAATGAGTTTTTCCAAGTCCTACACCTCCATAGAAGAAAAGAGGGTTGTAGGTATTACCAGGGTTATCCGCAACGTAATGCGCGGCAGCCGTGGCCATTTGATTTCCTTTCCCAATAATGAAAGTTTCAAATGTATATTTAGGATTCAAATGCGAGTCTTCCTCGATGGCAACCATTGTTGGAGTTTCAGGAATATTTGGTTGAATTTCTTCGACTCCTTGATGGAATAGAGTATTTACTGGACCTTCATCTTCTGAATCGATAAAACGTGGTTCAAACGATTGTCTAAAGTAATCATATCCAATTTCCATAATGTCTCTAATGAGGTTATCTTGCCAATATCTCGCAAATGTCTTAGAAGGCACTTTAATATAGAGAATATTTTGTTCAATTCGAATCGGTTCAGCTGGTTTAATCCAGTGATTAAAGGTAAATTCGGAATTTGTTTTTTCAAAGTGTTCTAATAATAGTTTCCAAAATTCTTGGATGGAATTCATAAATGCACCTCCTTATATCGTTTTCAAGATTCTAATCCATTTAACAGTGTACCATCTTTCCAAAAAGTTTTCCACAATCGGATTGATAAAATCACAAAAAAAGATTATTTTTGATAACTTTATCCACAAAACGGTGGATAAGTCGAAGAAAAAAGTGGATATTCACAGAGATATGCACATAAAAATAGCAGTTATAAACAATAAAAAAAGTTGATATAAAAGGAATTTAATAGAGTTATCCACCATTGTGTATAATTTTTGTAAACAGGATGTTATTTTGTGGATAAATTGTTTATAAGTCTGTGGAAATCGTCTTTTATGCAAAAAAACTATCCACCATCGATGTGAATAACTAAAAAAATAGAACAAAATAGACAGTTATTTGTAGAAATTTTTAGGCTGATTATGTTATGATACTTCAGTAATTTAGTGATTAGATAGTTTATATTGACAATTAAACATTTTATATTTATAATGTACTAGACTGTCTAGGGAGACTAGATATTTCATTTACAGTAGGAGGTGCACACGAATGAAAAGAACATATCAACCAAGCAAACGCAAACGTCAAAAAGTTCACGGATTCCGTAAACGTATGAGCACAAAAAATGGCCGTAGAGTATTAGCAAGCAGACGCCGTAAAGGTAGAAAAGTTTTAGCAGCTTAGATCACTGAACGTCTCAGTGGTCTTTTTTTTTAAAAACCATTTGAGTGACTGGAGAGATTCAAGTAGATGAAGAAATCGTTTCGAGTAAAGAAAGACCGCGAATTTCAAAAGGTATTCCACAAGGGAAAATCGACAGCGAACCGTCAATTCGTTATTTATAAATATAATAAGGAAGACCAATCCCATTTTCGTGTGGGAATCTCTGTCAGCAAAAAACTTGGAAATGCGGTTACGCGTAATCGTCTTAAAAGAAGAATCCGTCATATTTTAATGGAACTGGACGATCAATTGGCGCAAGATGTAGATTTTATCGTCATTGCTCGTCAACCCATCGTACAAATGTCTTATCAAGAAATGAAAAGCAGTATGATGCATGTTTTAAAATTAGCTACATTAATACCTAAAAATTAAGATTCCTACTATAAATAGGAATCGTTGAAAATTAAATATTCTAAAAGGTGGGACTTTTCAGTGAAGAAAAAAAGCCAATTGATTTTATCATTAGCAGTTTTAACTTTATTTTTAGCGGCCTGTGGAACTTCTCCAATTACGGAGTCTAGTACAGGATTCTGGGATCGAATTGTTCTATATAATTTATCTCAATTTATCATCTGGTTATCAAACCTATTAGGTGGAAGTTACGGTTTAGGGATTATCGTCTTTACGATTATTACTCGTTTAATTATGGTTCCTTTAATGCACTTCCAATACCAAAGCACGCGTAAACAAGCGATTCTTCAACCAGAAATTAAAGCTTTACGTGAGAAGTATTCAGCACGCGACCGTGCAACACAAGAAATGCTTCAAGCTGAAATGAACGCTTTATATGAGCGTGAAGGTATCAACCAATATGCTGGATGTTTACCATTATTAATTCAATTGCCAGTCATGATGGCATTGTATCAAGCAATCAGCCGTACGGACGTATTGAAAACAGGTCATTTCTTATGGTTCCAATTAGACCAACCAGACCCATATTTCATCTTACCAGTCTTAGCAGCATTAACTACGTACATCACAACATGGTTATCAATGAAAATGCAAGATACTGGTGGCGCTGGTAAAGTTATGATGTATGTCATGCCAGCAATGATCCTATTTATGTCTCTTGGGTTATCAAGTGCGTTATCACTCTACTGGGTAGTCGGAAACGTATTTATGGTAGGCCAAACATTACTATTAAATAATCCATTTAAATTCCAAGAAGAGCAAAAAGCAATTGCCGCTGAGAAAAAACGTCGTGCAAGAGCGCTCGAAAAAGCGAAGAAAAGACACGGAAAATAATTCTTATAGAGCTCTTGTTGAAATGTCTCAATCATGAGATAATAACAATGATTTTTATAGAGTAGGAGAGTTTACGATGACAAATACAATTAAAGTAAGTGACGTTTCAGTAGAAAAAGCAATCCAAAAAGGATTACGTCAGTTAGGATTACCGCAAGACCAAGTGTTTGTGGAAATCATTTCTGAAGGTAAAAAAGGATTATTTGGCTTCGGTCAAAAAAATGCTGAAGTGGAATTAACACCAGTTGCTACAATGGTTAGCGAAGAAGTAGTAGAAGAAGTTGTGGAACCTGTTGTTGAAACAGCAGAAGAAGTAACTGTGGAAGCAGTAGAAACTGTAGAAGTTCCTGAAGAAGACTTCGAGGAAGATGATTTCGAAGAAGAAGCGGGAGAAGCTGACTACGAAGAAACTGTAGACCAATTAGAAGAAGCTGCTCGTGTGACAAAAGAATACTTAGAAGGCATTGCTAAAACATACGGCGCTGAAGCAACAGTAACAGTTGAAGCACGTCGTGACCGCATGACTTTCGTATTCGACACAGACAAACAAGGTCTTTTAATCGGAAAACATGGTAAAATCTTGAATGCTTTACAAGTACTTGCGCAAGTATCAGTACACCGTTTCATTAAAGGACGTATTTCAGTTCAAGTGGATGTTGGTGATTACCGTCAACGTCGTAGTGAAACATTACAACAAATTGCGGAAAGAACAGCTCGTAAAGTATTAAAAACAAAACAACCTGTTTACTTAGAACCACTTCCAGCGTATGAAAGAAAACAAATTCACGCTGCGTTAAGTAAAAATAAACGCATCTCAACTCACTCAGAAGGTAAAGAACCACATCGTTACCTCGTAGTTGAAATCGCAGAATAGAAAAATGAAAGCTTATGACCGTTTCGGTCATAAGCTTTTTTTGTGCTTTCAAAATCGACATTTAAAGGATAATGCTTAGAATGATTATTATATCAATCATTTTAGCGAAAATAAATGTAATGAAAATAACTTTCATTAAAATAAAGGACGGTTATATAAAAAAATATATAATCGTCATTTTCATTCAGAAAAAAAGAAAATTTCCCACAAAACTCTACCAAAATGAAGTTTTTCCTTTGGATATATCGATAAATAAAGGTATAATAAATTTGATATAGGGGACATATATTAAATAAAAGAAAGGAGATATTTATGGATATTCAAATTTTTGTGAATCGAAGAAAAGAACTAGGTTTATCTCAAATTGAATTGAGTGAGGGTATTTGTACACAAGCTACATTGAGTCGATTCGAAAATCACGGTCAAATTCCTTCAATGAAAATATTGACCTTGCTTTGCAAAAAGTTGCAAATGGACGTAGGGGAGTTATTTCCATCTGTAGCGATTAAAGACTCAGTGTTAAATAAAAAACTTGATAAAATCGAATTCAATATTGTGGGTATGGAATACGAAGAAGCAGAAGAGCTCATCAAGAGTATTAATGTCGCACATCTGACAACTCAACAAGAGTGGCGATATTTATACTTAAAAGGTTTCACACAAACCTTAATGAACAAAGATGATGCAGATAGTTTCTTTTATTTTAATCAATTATTAGCGGATCATTCAGACGTAGATAATAAGTATATCTTTTTAGCATATACCGGAATTGGACTTATTTATATGAATCAAGCCGATTATGATAAGGCAGAATACTTCTTTGAAAAAGCTATTCACCAAATTGATTCATATACCATCGAATCTGTAGAAGATGTTTGTCGTGTCCTAACAGTCCTATATTACGCAGCAACATTTTATGCGACGATTAAGGAATATGATACAAGTGATGTTTTATTACGCCGAGGGGTAACGATTTGTGGGGAAAATCATGTTACTTACTACTTAGCGCGAATCAAATATTTACTAGCTGAAAATGCTTATGAAAATAAATTTGAGCAAGAAGAAATTAAAGAATTAATAAGAGACGCTGCCGCATTTGCCAGACTGAATAAAAATACTGTATTATTAGAAAAGATAAAAGTATTTGAAGACCGTTTGGCGAAAGGAGAATAGATATGTCTATTCGTCTCAAAAAGGAAGATTTCCTTAAAAAAGAAAAACTCGAAGTTCCTGAAACATTGAAAGAGGAACTAGTCAATGATGAGTATGATTTAGATAGTTTTGGAGATGCGTTTATTATGATGCCAAAAATGGAAGAAGATAAACGTCAACAAAACCTTGAAAAGAACATCAAAAAAGAGTGGCTCGAGGATTTCGAAAACTAGTTTCTACTATAATATAGTAAACAAATTCAAAAAGAAGACTTTGGTGAGTTCGCCGAGGTCTTCTTTTATGTTTGAAAAAGCATTTCTGTAAACATTTTATTTGAAGTTTTTTCATAAAAAATTCTTAGTAAAAATAGCGTCATTTTAGTTGAAATTGCCTATCAGTTATGATAAATTAATATCACTGTGAATCGAACGTTCGCTTTTAAAACATTTTCAAAAAAAGTTTTGAAAACAGCAAACGTAATCGTTTGACGGAAGCCCTATATTATGATAATATATAGGAGTTGTTGCAAAACAACGATTGACCTTTGAAAACTGAACAAAGAAGACAAACCAA
>CAUQUY010000007.1:0-40015 GCA_963521405.1 uncultured Streptococcus sp. | reverse complement strand
TCACTAATCATCGCATTCAAGTCTTGGTCTTCTTCAGATAGAAGTCCACGTGCTTGGTCGATAATGATACTTGGTAACCCTAGACGTTTTGAAATATCAAAGGCATTACTACGCCCTGGTACGCCAAGTAAGAGTTGGTATGTTGGTTGAAGGGTATCCCCATCAAATTCCATACTTGCATTAATGGTTTTAGGACGATCATAGCCGTATGCTTTCAACTCTGGATAGTGGGTTGAGGCAATCACATAACTTTGCTTACTTGCAATATAATCAAGAATCGCAATCGCAAGTGACGACCCTTCTTGTGGATCAGTCCCTGAACCGATTTCGTCGATTAAAAGCAAGCTCTTATCGTTAATTTGTTTCAAAATAGACACGATATTCGACATATGAGATGAGAATGTCGATAGGTTTTGCTCAATCGATTGTTCATCTCCAATATCTGCGAAAATCTCCGTAAAGACTCCCACTCGGCTATTTTCACCCGCAGGAATATACAGCCCCATCTGTGCCATCAATTGAATGACACCGACCGTCTTCAAGAGGATGGTTTTCCCACCCGTATTCGGCCCTGTAATGACAATCGCTTGATATTCTTCACCAAGAATAATATCGTTTGCCACAGCCTTCTCACGCTCTAAAAGTGGATGCCACGCTTGCCAGAAGGCTACGTAATTATTAGCGTCGATAATCGGCTCCGTTGCTCTCAATTCATGAGCGTACAGCGCTTTTGAATTCACCACATCTAGGCGTGCCAATACATAATGGTTTTGATGCAATGAATTCGTGTACGGCATCAGTTTTTGAGACAACTCCCAAAGAATACGTTCTACTTCACGCTTCTCTTGGATTTGATACTCACGAAGCTTGTTGTTTAAATTTACGACTGCTTGTGGCTCCATAAAGAGCGTTTGTCCTGTCGAACTTTGGTCATGTACCGTTCCGCCAAAGACTGATTTATACTCTGCTTTTACAGGAAGTACATAACGGTCATTACGAATCGTGATAATCGTATCGCTTAAATATTGCGAATTCTTTCCTGTAAGGTATTGATCCATTTGACGACGAATATCCTGTTCCGTCTTTTGAATCCCCACACGAACCCCGTGTAAAGTTGGAGACGCGCTATCTAGGACATATCCGTCTTCACGAATAGAGGCTTCTAGTTCGCTTGTCACCTCTGGAATACTTTCAAGCTTTTCGACCAGACGAGGCACACGTTTTAATGCGATTTCCTCTTCTTCGACTTTTTCAAAGAAGCGCTCTACTTCATGCGTTGTTGTTAACACACGCAGGATATCACTTAATTCGCGTCCATTCAGCCCTGCTTCTAGCTCTAGACGTTTCAAAGCAAAACTAATATCTTTCAATCGTGGAATTGGAATTCCTTGTTTGAGACGGAGCAACTCCACTCCATCTGTTGTTTCTTCGATTTTATGTTGAATGGCCTTTGCATCGACTTCAATCGGAAGTTCCTTAATCATTTGCTTTCCTTTTTCGGAAGTCGCATATTCGGCCAGTTGTGTTCTAATTTTTGAAAATTCTAAAACCTTTTCGATTTTCGAATTCATAACAGTCCTTCTTTCTTAAAAAACGTGGAACAAGTTTGTTCCACGCTTCGAGGTTTTATTTAGGTAATAACCAACTTGATACGAGTTGTGTCACAATTGGTGTTTTCGTGATGATGAAGTTTGGCAATCCACCTTCGATAATTTTTTGTGCTGGTGCCAGTGGAATCATCGCTACTGCGTAAAGTACAAAGTAAATGAATAAGTAGTTCATAAAGAATCCAAGTGCCGCTCCACCGATTGTATTGAATTGTTTCAATAGCGGTAAGAATGTTAATTCGCTAGCGACATATCCAAGGAATCGAACCACTAACCATCCTAGAATCATGATGACTAGGAATGCAACCAATTTATAAAATGATTGGTCGAGTGACATCGCTTGGGCTTCTGTGAAAATCGCTAAGTGATTTCCAGGAATGTATGATGGATATGGGATATACACCGATAAGAATTTTGCGAGTCCTTCGTAAGTGAACATCGCAACTAGGAATGTGATGAAGTATCCTGCGATATAAACGAGTTCTAAAGTTAATCCTCGGCGCATTCCGGTATACACACCAACTAATAAATAAAATAAAATAATTAACGTTACCATTGAAACCTACCTTCTCAACAAATCTTGTTGTAATTCAAATTGTTTTTCTAATTCTTGTTTTCTATTTGCATCAATCGAAGGGCGTTTATGTTGAACGGAGCGCAATTCTTTTTCCAACTGCTCTACACGTTTCTTCAAAGCGACCACTTCTTCTTGCTTTTCAAATTGATTCGAGATGGCGTTGATGGCTGCAAGAAGCGCCACTTCTTCCGTCGACAATTTGTCAGATACTCGAGTGATTTGATCTAATTGTTCTTGTAAGACACGCACAATACTTTGCATTTCTTGTTGCGACTTACGACCAATAATCGTATAAGATTTCCCTGAAATCGTTGCTTTTACTCTTGTTTTTGGTTGATTCACAAAAGACCCTCTCACTTTCTCCATAATATCACCTTATTTTACCATTTTTCATTTAAAAAATACACTAATAATCCACTTTTTTAGAGAGTGGACGGATGAAATTTGTCATGGTATGCTAAAAAGAAAAGGGGGAACGACATGAATTCATTAACTTTAATTTTATCACCTGAGCAAATTGCAACACTTGGAGCAACCTACGCTTCATACATGCAATCTCCTCCACCACACGCAACATTGCGTCTAAAGATCGACGGTTTATCGATTACGGCCTATAAATCGGGTAAGGTTCTCTTCCAAGGAAAAGGCATTGAAGACTTTATCCAAAAGAACCACCTCGAACAATCGATGGATGTCACTACAAAGAAAGCCCTCGAAGAGTCGACTCTTCCAGAAGGTTTTGCGACTTGGAGCATCATCGGAAGCGATGAAGTCGGAAACGGCGCTTACTTTGGTCCACTGACGGTTGCGGCGGCTTATGTTTCAAAAGAAAATATCGCAACATTAAAAGCGATGGGCGTTCGCGATTCTAAAGATATGACGGACGAACAAATTAAGGCTCTCGTTCCAAAAATCAAAGAAGCTGTGCCTTATAAGTTATTAACGCTTTGGCCAGAGAAATATAACGAAGTCCAACAAGTTAAAAATCTAAACGAGATGAAGGCGCTGCTTCATAACCAAGCGTTCCGTCTCTTAAGCGAAAAACTCGCTCCTGAGGTTCCAGAAGCGTACTTAATCGACCAATTCTGTAAACCAGACTTGTATTACCGTTATCTCAAAGGCCAAGACCTTGTCGATAAGAAGAAAACATACTTTATTACAAAAGGCGAAAGTCACCATATCGCCGTTGCGGCAGCATCCATGATTGCCAGATGCGCCTTCCTTGATGGCCTAGACTCTCTAAGCGCTGAATACGGATATGAACTCCCAAGCGGTGCCGGTGCCAACGTCGATAAAGCAGCAGCCACTATTTTAAAACACGGTGGCATGGAACTCCTCGGTAAAGTAGCCAAACTCCACTTCGCCAATACCGAAAAAGCTAAGAAACTTCTCTAACCTCCCTTCACCAAACGAGGTTAGATAGGCACTTCGCAGATTCCCAAAAACACTCCTACTTGATAGGAACAAGCTTCTTATGTTCTGACTCCGCAAATGATTACGGAGAATCTTGTGGATTTTATTGTAGCAGTAACGTGAAAAAGCAAAAAATGCGAATTAAAGGGAGTTAGGAATTTATTCCTTACTCCCTTTTTGAGGCTTTTTAGGCGCAAGACCAAGGCTTGCGCCGGTGCAACGTTACAGCTACAATAAACAAATCCGCAAGGATTCGAAGTAATCATTTATATATATTAAAGAGCACATCAGAAGCAACATAAGAAACACTTTTACGAGCACACAAACAAACACCTTCCTATCAAGTAGGAAGGTGTTTTGGGTTAATCTTTCATAATGCGCTTGATAATCTGCGACACGCCTATCCAACCGAATGCGATAATCAAAAGAATGATCGCCCATCCGTGTCTAAACTCCGTAAATGGAATCTGCACATTCATCCCAAAGAATCCCGTCACAATATCCGGAATCGTCATTAAAATCGAGATGCCCGTTAAGAATTTCATCGTGTCGTTCAAGTTATTATTCAATACATTGTTATACGTGTTTGCGATTTGATGCAAGATTTGAAGATGTAACTCTGTCATCGCTACTAATTGATTCGCTTCGATGATGTTATCTTCCAACTGCTCTCTTTCAGAATCGTCGAGTTCCTTGAAGGCTTGTTGCGTCTTCAGTTGCTCTAATACTACCGCATTTTGCTTCGTCGCAGAAACTAAATACATCCCTTCAATCTCCAAGTCAGATAAACGGAACAAATTATCCTTTGTGGTTTTCTTTCGGAGCAATTTACTAATATTTTGTTGTTCTTTATTTAACTTTTCGATAACTGGGAAATAGTTTTCCGAAATCGCAAATAAGCTATGCAATAAGAAATTAAATACGCTCCAATGCATATTCTCTTCCAGCTCTTCACGAATTTGATCAATAATATATTCATTTTGCGCATTGGAAATCGTGACGATCTGATTTTGTCGTACGATAAACGTCAACGGAATCGTATCGTAATGATTTTCTTCGCGCGATAAGTTGAGGACATTATAAATGACCACCAAAGTCTTCGTTCGGCGATTATACTCCATATGCGCGCGTTCGTTTTTATCCAGCGCGTATTCAATCATCTCATCATCAATTTCATACGTATCGTAAATGGATGAATATTCACTGATTAAATCTGAATTAATGTTAATCCAAGTATTGTTTTCGCCAAAATGCATGACTGCCATTTAAATCCCTCCTTCAACTAGAATGCTGTATTAGTATACCATAAATACCGCTAAACCACCTATTCATAGGAAACAAAAACACGCAACTCTTCTTTTTCAAAGAGTTACGTGCTTAAAAGTTCTATTGTTCAACAGTTGTTGTTTCTACTGTTGTAGCGGCTTCTGTTGTAGCGGCTTCTGTTGTAGCCGTTGTTTCTTCTGTTGTCTCTACAGAAGCGGTCGTACTTTCTGTTGTTTCTGTTGTTTCTGTTGTTTCTGTCGTTTCGCTTTGTGTCGTTGTTGTCTCTTCGGATTGTTTTTACTCTGAAGGTTTTACATCTAGAATAGAGCTCTTCGGAGTGCTGTTATCTTTATCCGATTCATCTAGCGCCATTTCAGCGAAGTCTTTTGCTTCTTGGAAAATGCTTTGTTCTTCCTCAGAAGCTGGCGTTAAAATTTCTTTTAGATTCTTTCCGATTGTTGCATCGACTTTACCATCGGATTTCGCATGAGATTCCTTAATCGCTAATTTTGCACGATAAGACTCGATGATAAGTGATTCAACAGGTGTTGTCGCAAAGTTCAATCGTGAACCCATGTAACGTTTAATGAGGCTTGCCACTTCTTCACGAAGCGCAGCTGGTAATTCTTGGTCTAAAACGTGTTGTGTTAAGAAGTATAAGTAACGCATTCCTTCGATACTAATACGGTCGTTGGCATCACGTAATGCTTGAACCAATGCACGAATTGCGTTCACTTGTTCTTCTTTATTAGATTCACGCGCTTTTGAAGCTAAGTCTTTCAACTCGTCCGCTCTCACGCCGTAGTCTTGTAAATTCAACTCACCGACCATACGAACCGTTTCTTCGTGAGTCGCGTTCATCTTTTGTTCTTCAGGCGTTACTTCTTCAGCAGCGACTGCCTCGTGGTTAATGGTTTGCACCTCGAAGCGTTCCAATCCTTTGACGAACCCTTCTGTTGAGTTCCCTTTTAGTTGCACTTGTTCTTTGTATTCGTTCAAGGCTACTAAAATACGGTTCAATGTTACAGGATCGTCTTTGTATTTTTCGCTGGCATGAGCTTTCACTTCGTCAATTTTGGCAAAAACAGTCTCCAAATTCACATCTCCTGCCACAAATGGAGGAACGATAACTGGAAGTTTATTTTTCTCATAGGCTTCGACGCCGTCTTTATTGACGATATTCATTGAGTGACTATGGTCGCCGTGAGGAATATCGAAACGTCCATTTACAATGCGAATCGCTGTACGAGAAATGCCCATACGTCTTGCGATTAAATCAATCTCTTGGGATAGTCGCACTTCTGCAGGAATCGATGGGTCAGAATTTGGCACTTCGAAACGTTTCAATGGAATCACCCAAGGATGAATATGGTTTTTATCTTGCCCTTGTTCCATATTTTGAAACGCGAAAACTTTTCCGACATACTCACCTTGATCGTTTGTCACAGACTCGAACTTAATCGTATCTCGTTCCACACCGTAAGCATAGACGATGTAGTCTAAATATTTTTGAATCTCTGGCGATTGCAATGTCCACTCTTTCGCTTGCGGTGTTGCAATATCTGTTGCAGACGGTGTTACAGGTTGTGTACTTGCGGTATTTGGTCTGGATGGTGTCACAGCACCGATTGTACTAGCGACTCCTGTGTTGCTTCCACCAGTCGATGGTCTTGAAATTGGTTCATCGTCAAAGGCGAAAGAAGCACTGCCATCTCCACAGTCTAACACATCGTGGAAATGGTCTCCGTGTGGAATACGTATTAATTTACAGCTTCTCTTCTTGCCGTTTTCATCTTCTCTAGTCACGGTCTGAGCGTTTGCTAATTGTGAACGGTAAATAAAATGAAAGTGATCTCCATGGCGAACTACGAAGCCTAACTCATTTTCACTAACAATATCGTTTGGATTGAAGACGTAATTGTCTTCTACTTCTCTAGTCACTGTCTGTGCGTTTGCTAATTGTGAACGGTAAATAAAATGAAAGTGATCTCCGTGTCGAACAACGAAACCTAATTCATTTTCACTCACAATATCGTTTGGATTGAAGACATAATTGTCTTCTACTGTGCTCGTTGTCGCACCTGGTTTTTTCTGTTCGTAAATGGCATCTGCCGGTGGCGCACCATATACAAAGTGATAATGGTCTCCGTGTTTTTTCAAATACCCATTCTCGAAGACTTCTCCGACAATTGTCTTTGGTTTATTGTCTTTAATTTCTTTCGCTGCCTGTTCGTATTTTGCCATACGCTCGGCATCAATGGTTGTCTCCTCGGTTGTTGTGTCAGTCGATGCAGCTTGTTGCTGTGTTAATACGGCACCTGATGCAAATAGCAAGCCTAGCGCAACTGCCCCTCCTAAAATAACCTTTTCTTTCTTGTTCATAATTCTCTCACTTTCTAAATCGTAAGTTTTACGTTTTAGAGTATACTCTTTGATAGAACCCTTGTCAACAAAATTCTTCAAAATTTTTTCAAACCCAAAAAAAGCCTTCCCAAACACTGTTGGAAAGGCTCGATATTAAGCTTCTACTAATGAACTTAAAAGGTAAGCATCAACTAACTGTTGC
This sequence comes from uncultured Streptococcus sp., assembly GCA_963521405.1. Lineage (GTDB taxonomy): Bacteria > Bacillota > Bacilli > Lactobacillales > Aerococcaceae > Granulicatella. The sequence continues at coordinate 32,586 of CAUQUY010000007.1, read as the reverse complement.
GTTGCTTCAACCGAATCAAGATGCGTTCTTTCATAAGAGTGGCTTGATTCAATTCCTGCACCGAGTAAGGCGTGTTTCACTTCTGCTCCGGCACGCATTGCTGCTGAGGCGTCACTTCCATAATAAGGATAAATATCTAATTTAAATGGAATATTCTTCTCCTTACATAGAGATACAAGATGTTGACGGAAATCAAAGTTATAAGGCCCAGAACCATCTTTCACACAGACAGAAACGGTGTATTCGTCTGTTTGTTGGTCATCCCCCATCGCACCCATATCCACGGCTAAGAATTCGACTGCTTTTTCTGGGATGCTACTGTTAGCTCCTGTTCCAGTTTCTTCAATACAACTAAACATGAAATGAGTTGTCACTGGTAACGTGATTTCTTCTGATTTGTATTTCTTTAATAAGGTTAATAAAATTGCGGCACTCACTTTATCATCTAAGAAACGGCTCTTAATGAATCCTGTTGGTGTGATGATAAAACGTGGATCAAAAGATACAAAGTCCCCTACCTCAATACCTAATGCACGCGTTTCGGCTTCGTTTGTCACTTTCGCATCTAGACGAACTTCCATATTATCTTGACTACGCTCCACCTTTCCTGCTTCACGGTATACGTGTACGCTTGTTTGATGTAAAAGAATCGTTCCAGAAACAGTCGTTCCATTGCTAGCAACATGAACCGTACAGTTTTCTCCTTCTATCATATTCCAAGCAAATCCACCAATACGGTCGAGCTTTAAGCGTCCATCTGGTTTTACTGCGCGAACAATCGCACCAAGTGTATCAATATGCGCCGTTACCACACGCTGTTTCTCATCCATTGCTCCAGGTACTGTTACAACCACTAATCCTTTTGCTGTACGTGTTGGCTCATATCCCATATCTGTTAATACATCGATTAAATAGTCTTGCACATCTCTGGTATAGCCAGTTGGTGACGGAATTGCCACCAGTTCTTTCAAGAAGTTTACAGTTTGATTCATACTTTTTCCTCCATTTCACTGTAAGATTAGTATAGCATATTGCTGTTAAAATCAAACTGTTAGCAATTGTCAACCTTCATTAGAACCCATTTTTGTAAAAAGGCTTGCATATTAGAATTATTAGATTTATAATATATGTATATTACAACTTGAAAGGATGTATTTCATGAAAAAAGCAATGAAATTATTCGCTGTGTTATTTACAGCATTATTCGTACTATTAGGATGTGCGAAAGAAGAATCTACAGCATTCGAACTAAAGAATGGTCCGCATACTTCAATATTAACTTATTACTATAAAGGAGACGTTGTAACGAAGCAATCTGCTGAAACGAAGTACGTTATTTCAGAGTTACCAATCTCTGAAGACGAAGCAATGGAACAACTTAAAGAAGAGAATGAGGAATACACAAAAATCAAAGGGATTACTGCTACTTTAGAATCAAAAGACGGAGTGATTACTCAACTTGTAACGATTGACTATTCAGTAGCTAAAGTGAAGGATCTGCAAAATGCTTTCCCAGACTCTTTCTCAGGAGATGGTAATAAAGTAAGTTTCAAAGCTTCTAGAGAATTGATTGAAAAAGCTGGATATAAAGAAAAGAAATAATTAAATAAGAAAGACCGGTAAAGAGATCTCTCTTGCCGGTTTTACGCTACATAACAAACAGTTATGAGTATATTACAAACCGAAAGGATGAATTGCATGAAAAAAGTAATGAAATTATTCGCTGTGTTATTTACAGCATTATTCGTACTATTAGGATGTGCGAAAGAAGAAACTGCTACATTCGAGCTAAAACAAGAAGGTGTTACTTCAACTTTAGTTTATTACTATAAGGGAGACGTTGTAACAAAACAAACCGCAAAATCTGAGGTTGATTTAAGTAAAATTCCAATTTCAGAAGATGAAGCACTTAAAAAATTCCAAGAAAACACTGATTTGTACAACTCAGTTAAAGGTGTAACTGCTACTCAAGAAGTTAAAGATGGCATTGTTACTCAATTTGTGACTGTAGACTACACTGTTGCTAAACTTTCTGATTTAAAGAAAGCCATCCCAAGTGATTTTTCTGGTCCAGGTGAGAAAGTAAGTTTCAAAGCTTCTAAAGAATCACTAATCAAAGCTGGATATACTGAAAAATAATTAAATAAGCAAAACCGGTAAAGCTCTCTCTTGCCGGTTTTACGATACATAACAAAAAGTGAGGTAAAAATCATGAACAAAACAACAAAAGCATTCGCACTTCTATTTACAGCTGGTCTAGTATTAGCAGGATGTGGACAAAAGCAAGACTCAACTGCGACTACACAAGCAGAAACAACAGCTGCTCCAACAACGGCTGCTCCAACAACAGCGACTCCAACAACTGTAGCTAAAGCAAAAACTGAAATGCCAGCAGATGCTAAAAAAACAGTTCTTGAAGCTGGTGATGACGCTGTAAAAGCTGTGATGACGTTATATTATAAAGATGACGTTTTATTAAAACAGGAAAGTGTAACTACTTATATTGTTTCAAAAATGGAAGGCGAGAATCCTTTAGAAACACTTAAGAAATCTAGTGCGAAAACAGAAGAAAAACTGAAAGACTTTATCGGTAAAGGATTTGAGATTAAAACAGATTACAAAGATGATGTTTTCACGATTACTTATTCTTTCGATTACACTAAACTTGATATGCAAAAATTCAAAGAAGTAGTTCCGAATTTAAATCTACGTGATGACAACACTCTTGGCTATTCTCAATTTAAAGAAGCACTTATTAACGGTGGCTATAAAGAAAAATAATGCTTAAAATTTAAATTAAATAGGGAGAAGAGGGTCCTCTTCTCCCCTTTTTTCAAAAATGAAGGAGACTATGCATGAAGAACACTGTGAAAGTATTTGCACTCCTCTTTACCAGTGCATTCCTCTTAGGTGCGTGTGGACAAGAGAAAAAAGAAGAAACAACGATTGCTACGACTCAAGAAACAACCACAACAGCTACACCAACAACAGCTGCTCCAACAACTGTTTATAGTTTAGAAGGTGCTCAAAAAGCAGTTTTTGAAGCTGCTAGTAACAGTGGTACAGACACAATGACATTGTATTATAAAGATGATGTCTTATTAAAAGAAGAAAAAGTATCTACTTTTATTATTTCAAAAGTGGCGGGTGATAATCCTCTTGAGATGCTAAAAAAAGCTGCTGGAGAAACCAAAGAAAAACTAAAAGTTCTTATCGGTAAAGGTGTTGAATATAATACGGATTACAAAGATGATGTTTTCACGATTACTTATTCATACGATTACACTAAAATCGATATCCAAAAATTAAAAGAAATTAATCCACATATACCACTACGTGATGATAATACACGTAGCTACTCTCAATATAGAGATGCACTCCTGGATGCGAAATACGTAGAAAAATAATCTGTTGATTACGAAAATTATAGGGAGAAGATAGGCCTCTTCTCCTCTTTTTTAAAATAGAAATGAAGGAGACTATGTATGAAGAAAGCATTAAAAGTAACAGCACTCTTCTTTTCCAGTGCATTCCTTTTAGCTGCGTGTGGACAAGATAAAAAAGAAGAAACTACAGTTGCAACAACGACTCAAGCAACGACAGCTACTCCGACAACTACTTATACTTTAGAGGATGCTAATAAAGCAGTTTTTGAAATTAGTGATCGAGTTGGTACAATAACAATGACATTTTATTATAAAGATGATGTCTTATTAAAACAAGAATCTGTAGAGAATTATAAACTGACAAAAATTGATGCAGATAATCCTCTTGAATTACTTAAAAATTCTTCTGCGGAAGACGAACAAAAATACAAAGATCTTATCGGTAAAGGTTTTGAGTATAAATCATCACACAATGATGATATTTTCACTGTTACTTATTCATTCGATTACACTAAAACCGATATGAAAAAACTCAAAGAAATTGAGCCAAATTTACGACTAACTGATGACAATACGGTTAGTTACTCTGAGTTTAGAGATAAACTCCTCAAGGCTGGTTATGTAGAAAAATAATAATATGATTTCAAAATAAGGAGTTTATTATGAACAAACTGACAAAAGTATCCGCACTCCTCTTTACAAGTGCACTACTCCTAGCCGCTTGTGGTCAAAGTCAAAAAGAAGAAACAACGATTGCTACGACTCAAGCCCCCACCACTCAGGCAACCACACAAGCGACAACAACTATACCAGCAACAACGACTGCCCTATCGCAAACTACTCAGGGTACACAATCGGATGCTAAAGATGGCCAAGTCGCATTTGAAAAAATTAATGGAAACAACATCACGAAAGTCAAGATTACCTTTAAAGATGGCTTGATTCAAAAAATAACTACCGATTCCATTATCGATTTTGACATATCAGGTTTACCAGAAACTTCTAGAGAAGCATTCAAACAGGCGTTGCAAACACAAAAGCAAAATATGGAACAAAGCTATAATCAACTCAAAGATCAAATTCAAGAAGTCACTGGCCTAAAAATTGATTTTCGTATGGAAGGAACTAAATACATCCAATCATATGAAGTAGACTATTCAAATGTAGACTTTGACAAGCTGCAAGAAATTGATCCAGATTTTACATCTAAGGAAGAGGCAACGAATTACGAGCAAATCATACAATCTCTACTCGATGCCGGATTTACAAGAGTTAACTAATCATAAACTTGTAGGAAGGAATTCTATAAAATGAATACAAAAATCAAACTGCTAACACTTTTAGCAACTGCAGGTTTCTTACTTGCTGCATGTGGACAAAGCAAAAAAGAAGAAACAACGGTTGCGACAACAACTCAAGAAACGACAGCTGCTCCAACAACTGTTTATAGCTTAGAAGATGCTCAAAAAGCAGTTTTTGAAACTGTTAGTGTCAGTGGTAAAGACACCGTGACATTGTATTATAAAGATGATGTCTTATTGAAACAAGAAGCAGTAACCAAATTTATTGTTTCAAAAATGGAAGAGAAAAATCCTCTTGAAGTACTTAAAAAAACTGCTCAAAAGACCCAAGAAAAACTAAAAGATTTTATTGGTAAAGGATTTGAAATAAAAACAGATTACAAAGATGATATTTTCACATTTGCTTATTCATTCGATTACACAAAATTGGATTTGCAAAAATTAAAAGATTTTATACCAAAATTGAATCTTCGTGATGATAATACTATTAGCTACTCTAACTATAAAGCCTCCCTCGCTCAGGAAGGCTATAAAGAAAAACAAACAACTGCTGCCAAGGAGAATGCTGTACAACCTGTACAAGCTCCAGAAGGTCAAGAGGTCGCAGTTTTTAGAGCTACATTGGGTCCAGAGGTTACGGAATACATCGTTTATCATAAAGGCGATACTATCACAAAAGTAGTCTTAAAAACACACAGAAACTTCGAAAAGTTTGGCAACGCTAAGGACACACTCCTAAAACAAGAAAAACTTTATACTGAAGAAGATGTTAAGGAGCGTAAAGAAAAATATCGTTCTGTAGACGGCGTTTCTATTTCATATGAAGTTAATGGATACACTGTTACAACGATTGAAGAATTTGATTATACAAAGATTGATTTCGCAAAACTAAAAGAGATTGATCCTAAAAGCCAACTTTTTACTAGTTTCAGTGAAATGAAATCCGATTTCGAAAATCAAGCCATTTTTGAACAAGTTCAATAAAATTTTTAAAAGCGGAAAGGACGTAGCTCTATGAATACAAAAATCAAACAACTTACACTTTTGGCAACTGCAGGTTTGTTACTTGCTGCATGTGGACAAAGTAAAAAAGAAGAAACAACGACTGTAGCTACTACTCAAGCTCCAACGACACAAGTAACAACTACAGCACAAGCAACTACCACTGCTCCAACACAATCAACCAAAGCAGCGCAATCAGATGCGAACGAAGTTAAAACTGTATACGAGCTAGTGAATACAAATGTGACAACAAAATTAACGCTATACTCAAAAGGCAATATTATCGAAAGAACAATCACAGAAGTTGTCACAGATTTCAGTGTTGATAATGTTCCGGAAGCTTCAAGAGAAGCCGTTAAACAAAGTTATGAAATTCAAAAATCTGTTTTAGAACAAACCTATGGCGACTTAAAGAATAAAATTACAGAGCTTAAAGGATTTAAGTTTGATTCTAAAAAAGAAGGCGACAAGTACATCCAAACTTATGAAACAGACTACACAATTGTCGATCGTGAGAAACTGAAATCAGCTTATCCACCAGTGGTTTCTTTTGACGACCCTACAGACTTAGCAAAAGTAAAAGAAAACCTCATTCAAATGGGATTCAAAGAAGTTCAGTAATGTAACCAAAAAGCAGAGTCCACTGGATGTACTCTGCTTTTTTCTGCAAATAGATGTAAAGGAGTTCTTATGAAAAAATCAATCAAAGCATTCGCAATGCTGTTGACTACTCTCTTCTTCCTTTTTGGTTGCGGTGGGACCAAGTCTTCTAGCTATCTTCTAAAAAATGAAATGGCACAAACCACCACTACGGTAGAACATAAAGGCGATACGGTAACAAAAATTACCATTTTAAACGAATGGGATTTTAAAGCAATGGGGCCAAACTTTTCGAAACAAAGTGCCGAATCCCTTGCACAAGTCACTCTTAGTTTATATACAGATATCCCAGGCATTACTTCGAGCACGTCTTCAACAGACGAGAAAATCACTTTCACTATTACAATAGACCTGGAAAAAGTGAATTTTGCAAAACTGAAAGAACGATTCCCTAACGACTTCTCTGTCGAAGGCAATAAGCTCAGTTTCAAAGAATTCGAAAAAACTTTATTCGATGCTGGATATACCGCTAAATAACACATTAGAAAGGTACATAAAACAAAATGAAAACTTTTAAAACATCACTTGTATTACTCTCTTCTATTTTTGTACTTGCGGCATGCGGACAAAAAGCTTCAAACGGTAGTACTACAGAGACAACACAAGCAGCTCAAGCAACTACCGCTGCTCCAACAACTCAAGCCAATAATAAACCATCAGAAAATCAATCGTCTGATAACAAACAAAGTAATGCAAACTCTAACCAACAAAGTAACAGCGCCATTCCAAAAGATGGTGAAGCTGTTTATAAAAGAGTGAAAAATGGACGCACAACAACCATAAAATATTATTTCAAAGACGATATCGTTTACCTTCAAGAAGCAGTATATGCTTATAATCCTCAAACTTTGGGGAAATCTGAGGAAGAAACTCAACAAATCGTCAAAAAAAGACACGCCATTTACAACGGAGTGAAAGGAATCGAATCCACTGTTGAACATAAAGATGGTATTTACTACCTTACAATTAATGTGGATTATAAAAATGTCGATTGGAAAGAATTACATAAACGTGCACCTGAAACACATCCAGACGATAACCCACCAATTTTAAAATATAGTGAAGTCGTGCCAAAATTGCGTGAAAATGGTTATGTTAAACAATAAAAAATAAAGATTATTGATAAAGGGGCAAATCAAAATGAATAAATATTGGAAAACATCACTCGTATTACTCTCTTCAATTTTTGTACTTGCGGCTTGCGGACAAAATAACTCAGCGCAGACTACACAAGCAGCGCAAGAAACAACACAAGCGAATAATAAACAATCAAAATTGAACCCGGCTACTAATAATCAAAGCCAAGAAAAAACAGAAGACAATCAACAGAACAAGAAAAAGTCTAACCAGCAAAATAATACAAATTCAAAACAACAAAGCAGTAGCACCCTTCCAAAAGACGGTGAAGCTGTTTATAAACTAGAAGATAATGGTAGTACTACAACCTTAAAATATTATTTCAAAGACGATATCGTTTATCTACAAGATGCAGTATATGCATTTAAGCCTAAAGAAATGGGTAAAACCGAAGAAGAAATACAAAAACTTCTCAAAAAAAGACACTCTATCTACGACGGAGTGAAAGGAATTGAATCCACTATTGCACGAAAAGATGGAATTTACTACCACACACTCAAAATTGATTACAACAATATCGACTGGAAGGAGCTTCATAAACGCGCTCCTAAAACATTCACCGATGAGAATCCAACTGCTTTAAAATATAGTGAGGCTGTTCCAAAATTACTTGAAGACGGTTACGTTAAACAATAAAATATAAGGAGTTTTAAGAAAGGTTTATAACAAAATGAATAAACACTTGAAAATATTAATCGCATTACTCTCATCAATTTTTGCTCTTGCGGCTTGCGGACAAAACAATTCAGCAGGAAGCGCAGCGCAGTCTTCACAAACAGCTCAAGAAACCACGACTGCTCCAACAACACAAGTAGCGTCCAATAAACAAAATACAACAGAAGCTCTGCCAAAAGACGGTGTACAAAGATTCAAGCGGATAGATAAAGGTGGATCAACATTTCTTATCTACTACTTCAAGGATGACATCGTCTATAAACAGATTGGTATTTACTTTTATAACCCTAAAGGATTAGGCAAATCTGAAGAAGAGGTTGTTCAACTTCTGAACAAAAGTCAAGAGCTTTATAAGGATGTAACTGGAATAATCTCTAAAGTTGAGAAGAAAGATGGAGAATACATTCAAACCGTAATATATGATTACCAAACTATTGACTGGAAAGAGTTACATCGACGCGATCCAAATCAATTTCCTGCGACCAAACCAAAACCAGTGAAAATTAGTGAAGCTGCAGCTAAATTACAAGAAAAAGGTTATGTTGAATATACGGAATAAACTCAACCAAATAAACAGCACCAAAGACACTCCTTAGCCGTCCTTGGTGCTGTTTTCTTGTTTAAAATTTGAGATGTAACAAAAATGTGACGTAACATTTTTGTTACATCTTCTTTTGTATCATTTATGATACGTATCATAAATGATACGTGATTATCAAATATGGTAATTATCATATATGATAATTTCATCGTCTCTCCTTCTCTAGCGAGCGCAGAAGAAGTATTAGCACTTTATAAACTAGCACAATAAAAAAAGTACGAAGATTATCCATCTTATGTATAAAAACAAAGATTACCTCGGTTTCTATAATAAAAACAATAGCGTGTGTAATCGATGCGAATTACGGATGCTAGAAATTTATTTCTTAGCATCCGTTTGAGGCTTGATAGGAACTGAGACGTAAGGCTCTTCGCTTTCTATTTAGCGAGCGTAGAACAACTTTAGTGCTTTTAATAATCTAACTGACCAAAGTTCAAGGATTACAAAAAAGAATCAGTTTATTGAAAGAATAGTGGGAGTAGCATTGAAATGAATAAGAGGGAGTAAGGATTTTAATCCCTACTCCCTCTTTGAGGCTTCAAAGGCGAGAGACATCGGCTCGAGCCGATGCCCCACTATTACTCTTTCAATATAAAACTGATTCTTTAAAGTAATCCTTGACTAACATTATCGAATAGATACATTTTCTAAAGCAACTAATGCTTCTTCTACGCGAGTCATGGCGGACTTAATAACATCCTCCTCCAACGTCGCATTGCGGTTCACAAACAATAATGAATACGCTAATGATTGGAATCCTTCTGGCACGTGTTCCCCTTTATAAACGTCGAATAACGTTACTTTCGATAAGAACTCACCCGCATTTGCACGGATGATATCCACTAACTCAGCATGTGTCAATGAAGTTGGTGCTAAGATAGCGATATCGCGCGTCATGCTTGGATATTTCGCAACAGATTGAATCACCGCTTCTTGTAAGTTAGCCTCAAGTAATGGTTCCACATCTAACTCGAAGACGAATGTGTCTTGTAAGTCTAATGCTTTTTGAACGGTTGGATGAACTTTACCGATTAAACCAATCGCTTCTCCGTCTAAAAGAATGCGCGCTGTTTGTCCTGGGTGTAATTCTTCGATGTCTGTTAAAGGTTCGAAGCGGACGCGATCTAAGCAGTCAAGTTGCGCGAAGTATGCTTCTAGAATTCCTTTTACCACATAGAAATCCACTTTCTCTGCTTTATGGTTCCAGTTCGCACTAGTCACGTCTCCTGTTAAAATCCCCGCAATGACTTCGTTCTCGATGAAATCTTCACTTCCAGCAGTCCCTAATTTGAAAACACGGCCTGCTTCGAATAATTTCACGTTGTTTTGTGAACGAGCCACATTGTATTGAACGGCTTCTAATAAACTTGGTAATAGTGATTGACGTAATTCGCTACGATCTTCACTCATTGGCCAGCTTAAACGCACGCTTGTTGCATCTTTCTTCGTAAACCATTTTGCTTTCTCTGGAGTTGTTAATGCGTAAGTGTACGCTTGTGAAAGTCCAGCCCCTTGCATGAATTGACGAGTGTAACGGATGAAGCGTTGTTTATCTGTTAAGCCACCCACTGTACTTTCAGTTGTTGGTAATGTTGCAGGAATCTTATCGTATCCGTAAATACGACCCACTTCTTCTACTAAGTCTGCTTCGATAGAAATATCAAATCTCCATGCAGGGATTGTCACGTCGAAACGTGTTCCTTCTACAGTTGTTGGATATTCTAATTGCGCAAATACTTGTTTCACTTCATCTAGAGTTAAGCTTGTTCCTAAAACGTGATTTAAGCGTTCTAGAGTGATGCTTACAACTGGTAATTCTAAATCATAGCTTTGTGCAGAAGCAAAGGCCTCTTTCACTGTTCCGCCACCAAGCTCAGCAATCAATGCTGCAGCGCGTTTTCCGGCTTGAACGATGGTTGCTTTGTTAATGCCTTTTTCAAAACGAGCACTTGATTCGCTACGTAAGTTATGTTTTTGTGACGCTAGACGAACCGCTTTAGGATCGAATAGGGCTGCTTCTAATAAGACTGTAGTTGTTTCGTCTGAGATTTCAGTGTCTAATCCACCCATTACCCCAGCTAATGCGACTGGTTTGCCGCCTGAAGTAATCACGATTTCGTTTTCTAGTGTACGTTCTTCCCCATCTAAAGTCACTAATGTCTCGTCTTCTGTTGCGCGACGAACATGGATTGCTTTTTCAGGTAATTTATCGTAGTCAAATGCATGAAGCGGTTGACCGTACTCCATCAAGATGTAGTTTGTTACGTCTACTAAATTATTGATTGGACGGACACCAGCTGCGATTAAACGGTTTTGCAACCATTGTGGACTTGGAGCCACTTTAACGCCTTCGATTAAAAATGCGTGGTATGCAGGAGCATCTGCTTCGTTTTCTACAGAAACTTTGACAACGCCTGGAATTTCAGAAGACGTTCCTTTTTCGAATGCATCAGGTTCTAAAGTGTTCTTCAAGTTGTAAATCGCACCGATTTCGTGAACAGAACCGCGCATGCTTAACGCGTCAGAACGGTTTGCAGTGATATCGAGTTCCACAATCGCTGAATCAAGCGCTAAGGCATGAATGGCGTCGCTTCCAACTTCAATGCTGTCATCTGTGAAGACGTAAATTCCATCTTCGTATTCTTTTGGAACTAAGTTACTTGGCACACCGATTTCTTGTAAGGAACAAATCATCCCTTGAGATTCTACGCCACGTAATTTTCCACGTTTAATTTTATGACCACCAGCAATGCGTGAACCGTGAGTCGCCACGATAATCTTTTGGCCTGCTGCAATGTTTGGAGCGCCACACACGATTTGAAGTGGCTCGTCAGCTCCTACGTCTACTGTGACAACGTGTAAGTGGTCTGAGTCTGGATGGTCAACGACTTGCGTTGCTAAACCAACCATTAGTCCTTTTAAGCCTTCGCCTGGAACCGTTACGCTATCGACTTCGATCCCTGTACGAGACATTTTTTCTCCTAATTCTTGAGGAGTGATTTGTGATAAATCAATATATTCATTTAACCATTCGTATGATAATTTCATGTTCTTCCTCCTCTTATGATTCTTTCGTAAATTGGCTTAAGAAACGCACATCGTTTGTATACAATGAACGAATATCATCAATTCCATATTTCAACATTGCAATACGGTCTTGACCTAACCCGAAGGCAAATCCACCGTAGACAGTTGAATCCACACCGGCAGCTTCAAGGACGTTTGGATGTACCATCCCACTACCTAACACTTCAATCCAACCTGTTCCTTTACATACAGAACAGCCTTCGCCACCACATTTGAAGCAGCTAATATCCACTTCTAGAGATGGTTCAGTGAATGGGAAGTAACTTGGACGAAGACGCACTTCACGCTCTTCCCCGAACATTTCTTTGGCAAATGCCGAAAGAGTTCCTTTTAAGTCTGACATCGTAATATGTTTATCGATAACAAGACCTTCGATTTGATAGAACTGATGTGAGTGAGTCGCATCATCGTTATCACGACGGAATACACGACCCGGACTTAACATCTTCAATGGACCTTTTGTAAAGTCATGTTTTTCCATTGTACGAGCTTGTACTGGAGAAGTTTGTGTACGAAGTAAGTACTCAGGAGTGATGTAAAATGTATCTTGCATATCACGCGCTGGGTGATCTTTTGGCAAGTTCATCATCTCGAAGTTATAGTGGTCTGATTCCACTTCTGGGCCTTCTACCACTTGATATCCAAGGCCGATGAAGAAATCTTCTACTTGGTCTTGAACGTGCGCTAATACGTGCGCAGTTCCACGTTCCATTGGACGTCCTGGCATTGTGACGTCGATGGTTTCAGATTGTAACGCTTCTTCTAATGCTTTTGCTTCAAGCACTTCTTTAACAGAAGCGATTTTTTCTTCTAATACAGAACGTAATTCATTGGCAAGAGCCCCCACTTTTGGTTTCTCTTCGTTGGCTAAATTTTTAATGTTTTTAAGAACTTCTGTGATTGGTCCTTTTTTCCCTAATTGTTGTACACGAATTTGATCAAGCTCTTTAAGGTTTGTTACTTCTTCTAATGAAGCAAGCACATCTTTACGAATCGCATCAAACTGTACTTTCATTTCTTCTAAATTCATTGTATTCCTCCTTATAAAAATAAAAATCCCTTATAGCCAATAGACTATAAGGGACGAAATTTCGCGGTACCACCCTTGTTCCTTGAGACTTGCTCAAGACACTTGGACGCTGTTAACGGGGGCGACCCGAACCATTATTCATCAGTGAATCCCAATGGTCACTCCGGAAGTGAAAAGTTTGAAACGTTACTTGGAAGACTTGCAGTCAGGATCTTCCTCCCTGAAAAGCTTTGTTAAAAACCCTTTCCCATCAATGTGTTTTATATATATGCTTTATCCTATCATAATGATGTGAAAATGAAAAGGAAAGTCATCATTTCAATCGATAGAGTTCAAAGATACCAATCGTATTCTCCAAATGGTATTTTTGATCAATCGTATTTTTAACATACTGATCGATTTCGGTTTTGATTTCACTATTCTTTCGATAAATAATGTACTTAGGAAGACTCTTTTCAAAACTATCAACAAACAACTGATAAATCGGTTTGACATCTGTTAATGCTGGAATGAAGAAAAATCGTGTGCTTGATAAACGATTAGCATCAAGATAAACAATTCCTCCAATATTATGAGCATAGATTCTCTCATCTGGTTCCGTTTTTTCTTGAAGATACTGTCCAACATATTGTTCCGTAATCGCATGATCATCATAACGATGATTCCACTTATCTTTAATCGTCTTAAAATTATTGAAGTACAATACGACAATCAGTGTTGAAAATAAGAGTACTTTTTTGACTGTAAAATACTTCTCTGCTTCACCTAGTACAGCAGCAATATATGGAATATAGAATGGCAATAGCACAATAAAATAATGCAAATATTGTCTTCTAGAAATCAATGTTAAATATAAACACCAAAGAAAAGTAATATTTAAAACCCAAAATGCTGTTTTTTTCTTCTTCGCAAAAATTGCTGTGGCAAGAATCATTATTAAATTCAAGTATAAACTATTGCTTAAAGTAAAGTACCATTCCAGCATTTTCCCTATTGTAATTTCACTTGCTTCTTTAGAGTATATTATATTCAAAGATATAGATTGAAAAATCATCTCTGAAAAAGAACCTGTTATCCCTAAATAGAGAAAGACAGGAAGTGCAAATATCAAAGCTCCCCCAACAAAATAGAGAATGACTTCTAACAGTCGCTTGTATGCTTTATTGTAAATAAAGTCCACTAATAAGAAGATTGAAAAAACAAACCAAAGACCAATCATATTAGCCTTCGTAAGTAAAACAACTGCAAATGAGAACCCCACGAATAAGATATCTCTATTTTTTAATTGCTCGTACAATAAATATTTAATAAATACATAAAGGGAAAAGGCAATAAAGGGAAGTATATAGCCTTCTAAGCCCCATCCACCATCAAAGTAAACAACGAATATAAAATAGATTATCGTATCAACAAAAAATATAGAGGTCACGCTCGCAAATAATCTGCTAATGGCAAAGCAAATATTAAAAAAGATAAAAATACAGAGTAAATATAAGCATTTTATCCCAAATGGACCAGCCAGAGCGTATCCTAAATAATTTAAAAAGAATATTACAGGACCTTTGTGGTCAAAAATATTTAAGTACGGAACGTCTCCTTTAGTCATCGCAAACCCAAAGTATTCAAAAAGCCCCGCATCTAAAAATGGCAACCCCTTTCGAACACTTGTTGCCATTACTGCCCAAACCATAAGTGTAAAAAAGCCACTTAATAATACGGATTGAACTCTTTTGTTCTTTAGCATTGCCTTTAGCTGTGACAGTTGTTCCATAAACCTATCCTCCCCGATATTAATTACATCCCTACTCTTCCTCTTTAATTTCGTAAGTCCGCTCCCCAATAATATATCGAGGACGCTCCTTGGCTTCTAAATAAATCTTACCGATGTATTCACCGATAACACCAAGACTGATTAATTGTACCCCACCAAGTAAACTTACAATGGCATACGTACTTGCCCAACCAGCAACAGAGTTATTGGAGAATTTAGCCCATAGAACCCAAATGATTAGCGCAAAACTAAAGAACGACGTCAATACACCAATCGCAGTAATAATACGAATTGGCTTAATAGATAAACTTGTAATTCCATCTATTGCAAGACCTAACATTTTTGCTAGAGGATAATGACTCTCTCCCGCAATCCGTTCATGACGTTTGTAAGTTACATAAGAGTACTTAAATCCAACAAGGGGCATAATCCCACGAAGGAATAAATTCACTTCCTTGAACTTCTCTAACTCTTGAATAAATCGTTTAGAGACAAGGCGATAGTCTGCATGATTAAAGACCACGTCCGCTCCAAAAAGATGCATCACTTTATAGAAGCCTTCAGCCGTAATTCTCTTAAACGCTGAGTCCGTATCACGATTGTCACGAACACCATAGACAATCTCCGAACCGTCTTTATATTCTGCAACCATTTGATCCATGCAGTTAATATCATCTTGTCCATCCGCATCAATCGTAATAACGATATCTGCGAATCTCGCAGCTTCTTCCATCCCTGCTAAAACACTACTTTGGTGTCCGCGGTTTCTGCTTTGTGCAATCCCAACAACATGGCTGTTTTCTTTTGCATATTGTTGGATTAGTGACCACGTTTGATCTTTACTACCATCATTGACATACATCACTTTACTACTTGGATGTACTTGTCCTGTATTGATTAAAGACTCAATCTTTTCAATAAATATTGGATTCGTGTAAGGTAATACTTTTTCTTCGTTATAACAAGGAATAACAATATATAAAATTGGATTATTTCTGTTCATTCTTCTCTCCTATCATTTTTAAACCAAAAGGAAAATTGGTCCCTCTGAAAATTTGTACAATGATTTCACATCCCAAAACAGCTAAAACTGTTGTGAGGGCCGCTGAAACATATCCATTAACAAATATGCCCGTATATTTAGCTGCTAATTGAGCTACTAATTTTTCAGCAAGCACAAGAACAATTGGTGAATGTACACCATAATAAATTAATGTCTTTTTACCAATTGATTTAAACCACTCTGCTTCTGGAATCACTTTGAACAAAGTAATTGTAGCCCAGATACCTGCAATTGCAGAAATATAAAATAACAAATGGTTGCCAATTTGTTGGTAGTATAAATCTACTCTGTAGCCACTTAGTTTATAGTTTAGTAACCCTACTGCAATACTGATGACTGTAGCAATCGGTAAAAACTTAAGAGTTAGGTACTTTTCTATCTCAGATAAATGTCTTCTTGTGAGGACTCCTAGCAAAATAAAAATGGTTGCTACTGGAACTAAATCCCAGTTCCAAATTAAATACCAGTTAGACTCATACGCTTTTTGTCCCACGAAGACAAGACATCCTAAGGCAATAGCAACACCTATCTGTAAGTTTCTATTTCTTGCATATTTTAATACAAAATAACATACAATCTCAGAAAAAAACAAGACATTTAAAAACCATAATTGAAAATAACTATGCAACCTATCCGATAATAGCAATTGTTTTGCAAAGTGAATCAAACTAAAACTTAAGACTTGATCAGGATACAAAATAAAGAGTTGTACTAAAAATACGAATACATTCATAAGAACGAATGGGACAACAATCCCTTTAAATTTATTCCAGAAAAAGCTACTAAAATTAGCATACTTATCAATCGAAAATGTAAAACCAGATAAGAAGAAAAACAAAGGTATATGAAATAGATAAAGAATTGTTTTCCCCATACTTGGTGTAAAGGATATATGCCCAATAATTACTAAAATAATAGCTAATCCTTTCGCCATATCAATATATCCAATTCGCTTTTTCATATTCCCCTCCTTAATCTGCTTTAAGTTTATAAATACTCATATCAGAAGTAACCTTTTCAACTTCTTCAAAATATACCGTCTTTTGATAATGTTCTTTAAAAATTGTAATAATTCGATTCATGCTTCCAGAGTCTTTAGACCAGAAGAAAATAATCTTATCATTATTAACTGCTGAAGATAATAAATTATTTGTATCTTCAATTTTATATCGTTTTAGCAAGTTCGTGTAGTGTGGTGAAAATGTCTGCCAATTCCCAAGTGTCGTTGTATTAGAAACAACTTGATTCGTACAAATTCTGAAAGTTGACAGCGATGGTTGCGAATTGACAAGAGTTCCATACCCACCAAAAATAATTAGTTGGTCTGGATGATTTTCAACAACTTGATGATACGTCGCGTTCATTGAATCATTAATAGTAGGGAACCAATACCATTCTTTTTTCATAAATCCTATCCATTTATACCCTACGATTAGTAAAATTACTTGGACACATAAAAATACGACTTTCTTTTTGAACCATTGTCTCTTCTCATAAAATTCTGGTGAATATATTAAAAAGAACATTAAGAATGAGACCATTAATGGTAAGTACACTCTTTCTACTACTCTTTGTCGGACAAAAAGTGCACCTATTAAGATGAATGGAGTTATTGGTAATAACCAAGCCCAGATATTTTTTGGTTTGAAAATGATAAGCCATCCAGCAAACAAGATGAGATACGCTACTAAAATAATATTTTTAAAATAATCGTTGATAAACTGAGGAATATCAAAAGAATATTTTTCAGTAAATGAACGAATTGACTGGATTTTTTCTAGCATCTCATTATTTAAAGCCTTCTTCTCAGCAAAAAGCCAATAAGTAGAAGTTTGCAAGTCGTTCTCACTAATTCCAAGCTTTTCAAATTCTTCACGATGCTTTTCATAGTTAATTTCTGGGAAATCTCTTAAATTAGTACTCAATTCATTCCACTTAAGATATTCTTGTACATTCGGTTGAGTCATCGAATACACTTTGTTTGATACATTAATTGATAATACTATTCCTATAAGGAACAGCATTTCTTTCCATTTTTTGTTCTTTAGAATCTCGTAAATTAAAAATGGTAACACTAACACGATTAAACTAGAGGCAATTTGTGGTCTTATTGAGACCCCTATTGCTACTGTCAATATTCCCATTACTAGAGACTGGTTAAACAAAAGTAAAATCCCTGCAGCAGCTACTAAGTATGAAATTACAGAAAATGAAAAATACTTAATGAACACACATTGCATAAGAAGTGTTAATGGTATCAGAACATATAATTTTTTCTTATAAAAGAAGTCGTTAAAAATACTGATACTTCCACAATATGATAATACTAGAAAAATAAAGTAGATATTCCAGCCTTGAAAAATCTTTTGTAAAGCAACGAGTAAAGTTGACAACCCAATCCCAACATATGGCAATAGCATATTTTCATGCGACAAAATCGTTTGATTAATCATGATGTCATCTACAACTGGATACTCAAAACCTTTTTCCCAAATATACGCATAAAATAACACAAACGGAATAAGCCATAATGCTATTCTAATTCCTTTATTTAGTCTCATTCATTAATCCTCTTTATATACATATTAACTATAACTATATCATTTTTTATAACTTTTCACCATGTTAGAAAAACATTTGAATCGCAAGAATGATAATTAAAAGAACTACTACTGAAACAAGCCATACGTTTAAGAAATGGTTGTACTTTTTTAGTCCTGATTTTGGAGTACGGTGTACTTGTACACTTTCTTCCTCATGTTCAGACTGAAACTCTTCTTCTCTTTCATAAGAGCGTCCACGACTGTCTCTTCGCTCTTGTCTAGTTTCTAGTTCTTCTAACTCTCGATTCTGTTTTTCTAATTGTTCTTTATACGATTTTCTCGTTAATAAAGGTTCATTTGGCATTGATTATTCTCCTTTATGCATCCAAGCATACTGTGCTGCAATAATCGTCTTCGCATCCGCAATTTCGCCGGCTTCGATTTTTTGCATCACTTCTTCTAGTGGCATCCATAAGATTTCAACAAATTCATCTTCATCTGCAGGTTTTGCATCTTCCTTGACCGTTACATTTTTTGCTTGGAATAATGTGATTTTCTCGTCGCAGAATCCAGGTGTTGAGACCATTTCCATCATCTTCACCCATTCACTTGCAACAAGATTTGTTTCTTCTTCTAATTCACGTTTTGCGGCTTCTAGAGGCACTTCTTCCTTCGAGTCTAATTTTCCCGCTGGAATTTCTAAGAAATGCATTTCTAATGGTTTTCTATATTGACGTACGAGTAACATCTTTCCGTCACGAATGACAAGCACTGCTACTGCTCCTGTATGGAACACGAGGTCTCGCGTAGAAGTTTTCCCATTTGGTAGTTCTACGATATCTTGTGTCACTGTAAAAATACGTCCTGAATATTTAATATCTCGTTGAATGGTTTTTTCTGTAAAGTCCATAATTTCGCCTCCATTTTGCTTTATTATAATTGGTTTTACGTCTTTCAACAATCGATTTTACTAAACTTTAATGACAAAAAAACTGAGTGGCACAAACGACCACCCAGTTTCTTCTTAACGTCGGTTATTTTGTTGTTGTCGAATTTGTGAGTTAACAGTTGCTTCATTCGTTTGTGAAGAGCTGCTTGTTTTTCCAAAATAAGCATCATAGACTTGCTTAGCCACTTTGGCAGCATAGTCAGATGGGTATCCATCTTTGAAGTACGGAGCAACAACAGCTACTACGATTTCTGGATTATCGTATGGTGCATACGAGATGAAGGTTGAATTTTCAACGGCTTCATTAGTATATGCTGGATTTGGTCCCGAATAGAACGCTTCGGTAGTCCCTGTTTTACCAGCGACTTGTGGAGAATACGTTCTGAATGTCGTAGCAGACGTTCCGTTTTCACCATGCGTTACACGGTATAGCCCTTCTTTAATATGATCCAAGATTTCTTTACTTACTTGAATCGAATTCATAATCTTCGTTGGAACGACATCTTCTAAATTACCAATGCCACCACTTGGACTTGTTTCATGAATTTCTTTTACTAAACGTGGGGCAATACGTGTACCACCATTAGCAATGGTAGACATATATTGTGCTAATTGCAGCGGTGTATATAAGTCAAACTGACCGAACGCAAAGTCAAGTGCTGAGAAGGCATTGGCTGTACCACCATTATACCCCTTTCCTTCATTTGGAAGGTCAATCCCTGTACGAACACCAAGTCCGAACTGCGCGTAATACTCACGGAGTTTGTCAAATAGGCTTAGATTAATATTTAAACGTCCGCCTTTTTCGTACGTTGTTTGTCCACCCATCTTCATCGCCAGTTTAATCATATAAACGTTTGATGAACGTTCTAAGGCATCTAAGTCTGTTAATTCCATTTTACCATTACGGTTAAACCATGAACTCTTTGGTTTAGACGCTTCGAATTCAATTGGTTCATCGACAATCGTATTATCCTCAAGCGTGATTGCTCCATCCATATACCCTGATAGGACGGTTGCTGGTTTTACAACAGACCCCATTCCAAATGAGTTATTGATGGCACCAAGAGCATCGTCTTCGACACCCGTTGAATGAAAGTTTTCATCAAATTTCTTTTTCTTCCCTGTAATTCCAAGAATGTCTCCATTTTTTGGATTCATTACAACGATATACACACGGTCCGCAGCAGGATCCGTCATCTCTTCAACAGACTTCTTTGCAATCTCTTCAATTTTCTTTTGGAATTCAGTATCAATCGTTAAGACAAGGTTTGACCCGCCTTTACCTGGATACGTTTCAGTCGTATTCACCACTTCACCTTTTGTATTGGTTTGTGATTTTACAACTGTCTTCGTTCCGCTAAGCACTGTTTCATATTGTTCTTCTAAATAGCTTGTTCCAACACGGTCATTGAGTGAGTAGCCTTGCGCTAGAAGTGACTTCACTTTATCCGAAGGAAGCCCCGTCTTTTCGGACGATACCGTTCCAAGAATTGTCTTCAACATATCGCCCATTGGATATTCACGATCCCAGTCAGAATCAACGTCGACCCCGCGAAGCTCTCCAAGGCGTTCACTGATTTTAGCGACCTCTTGTTCTGTGACGCCTTCATTTTTCAGTGTCACTGTTGATAAGGCATACGCACTATTCATTTTCGTGAAAATAGCAATCACTTGTTTTTCGGCATCGCTATAATTTAATTCGTCGGCAGGAATATGTTCCAATTGCATTTCATACGTTTTACTCGTCGAGAGATTCTCTTTCGCGATTCTCTTCTTCTCTTCTGCTGTTAGAAGGCTATCGACTTTGTCAGGGTTTGTCGCTACCCAATAGTCTTTCAAGTCACGTTCTTTTAACTCGGAAGCATCCACAGAAATCAATGTTGTTAATTTCTTAGCGGTTTCTAACATCGTTGACGCTTTAACATCTGCAGGTCTTGTATAGTTAATAGCGAGTTTTGGTTTATTTCCCACTAAAATACGTCCTTGGCTATCGTAAATCGATCCACGCGGAACTGATTTTTTAGCAGTGGTTGTCTCTGTACGTTGTACGAGCGCAACAAACTCGTCTCCTTTTACTAATTGGATATACGCCAAACGGCTAATTAAGGCAATAAATGAAAAGAATACAATTAAAAATAATAAATTCAAGCGAAATGGAATATGTGATTTTTTCTTTTTCTTCTTTAATTTTCTTTTAGTAAGCATAATACACTCCATATAACATCTAGTAACTCATAACAGTATACCATAAATCTTGCCCTAATCTGTATAAAAAAGGGGTTAGAAAGTGGTTAAGATTTTTTTTCGTTAAAGACTAATTTTCCGTGCAGGCTCCGCGTTTCCATGCTATGCTAACAGTAACGACTAGAAAGGAGGATATTCATGGAAAAGACGATGACCAAGAAGAGATACTATACGCTTAGTATTTTGATTCCAGCAGTGATGATTTTAGCGATTTTTCTACTCTTTACAATTACGCCTTTTGGAAATCGCACGTGGTTAACCATCGACCTTGGACAACAATATGTCGACTTCTTCAGTTACTACCAAGACACTCTCTTGCATCATCCGGAGCATTTTTTCTATAGTTTCTCGAAATCTATCGGTGGGGAAATGGTAAGTTTATGGGCGTACTATTTGTTGAGTCCGTTTAATCTTCTCTTTTTACTCATTCCTCGATCGGCCATCGCCATGGGTGTGTCTCTTCTTATTTTCTTGAAACTCGTTTCTTGTACAGTGAGCTTTGCAGTGTTGCTAGATGTGAAATTCAAACAAAGAAATTGGACGACGCTTCTCTTTGCACTCTCATACGGATTTATGAGTTATCTTTCAGCCAATCAATTTAATGTGATGTGGTTAGATGCCCTCATTGGCCTTCCACTCATTATCCTCGGCGTGGATGCACTCTTACAAAAACGGAATCCGTTATATTATGTATTTCCTTTATCGCTCACCATTTTGAGTAACTACTATACTGGATATATGATTTGCCTCTTCCTAGGCCTCTATTTCCCGTATGCCTATTTAACATCAGTTGAAACTTTCTCTTGGAAGATCTTTGGAAAGCAATTTGGACGATTTATCTTTTATAGTGTTCTTTCCGTTGGACTCATTACAGTCATTCTACTCCCAACATTTTATAGTCTACTTGGAAGTAAAGGGACAGCGACTACCATCGCTTGGAGTCTAAAGTCTGAATATAATCCGCTACTTATGGCTTCTAAACTCTTTATCGGTAGTTTCGACTTCCATGAAATGCAAAAAGGCTATCCGAATATTTTCGTTGGCAGTCTGGCAATGTTTAGCTTCCTTTGCTACTTCAAAGAGAAAAAGATTGCACGATCCCAACGCTTTTACGCGCTATTCATTACTGTTATCATCCTCATCAGCTTTAATATTGAGATGTTTGATAAATTATGGCATGCCGGTCAACTTCCGAATTGGTATTCCTATCGTTTCTCATTCCTCTTCAGCTTCTGGATGGTCTTTCTAGGCTATCAATGGGCACTGAAGAAAACAGCTGTTGGGATTCATGAGACATTTGTGTATTTCTTCCTTGTATTAGCAACAAGCATTGGTTTTATTCTCTTCCCTCAAGACTACCTACAAGGCTGGCAAATCGCGCTTGGGTTCGGGCTCTCAATGGGAATCTTGTATGGTCTGATTTTAATCGGACGCGGAAAAGCCTCGTATCAAAAGTTCCTTATTTCATTTGTAGTGATTGAACTGCTCTTAAACAGTATCGTCACCTTATCCAGACTGGGGTATGTCATGAATTCTGAATTCACGGCTTATCAATCGTCATTAGCAGACTGGTCTACCGTATTACGCCCTGCGGAAAATGAATTTTATCGCAGCGAGAAAACGATGCTTCGTTCGAAAAATGATAGCCTTCAAGTTCCAACTTATGGCGTATCCCATTTTTCATCTACCTTTGAAAAAGAAACAGAAAAGTTCTTTGATGCGATCGGTGTTCGCCAAGGAACCGCCTATGTAAACTACAGCAACGGTACCCTATTAACAGATGCCTTACTGGGGATCAAGAATACCTTTATCGAAACCACAGAGGTCCCCTATAATGAACGTTGGGAACGAAAAGACTTGGAAGATTTACTAACAATCGCAACCTTTAACGAAGGACACATTGTCACAAATCCAAACACTCTCTCGATTGCTTATCCGATGAAAGCAATCCTGAAATCGATGAAGGTACCAACAAACCACCCGATCACGATGCAAAATCAATTGGCAAACGCGCTTAGTGGAACAGCGAGCCCGAAAAATATTTTCACAAGAGTTTCTTATGAGACGACTTTCGAAAATATCATTGGTTCCCCTGTCGTGTATCAACAAATTCAACTTGAGGACAACACTCAAGTTGGAACGATTACACTCACCTTTACTCCTGAAACCGACGATCCGATTTATTTAGAAATGGCGGGAACGATGGGAGAAGAAGATATGGAAATGACGCTAAACGGCGAACCGTATGCCTTTTATCCGGTTCAATCAAAACCCGTGCTTCTCAGCGTCGCTAAGAACCAAAAAGGCCAACCGCAAACACTTCGAATTACCGTTAAAGATGATGGCTTTGAGTTTTCTAAACTAAATCTCTACTCACTAAATACTTCTCTCTTGAACGAGCGATTAGAGCAAACAAAAGCACAAGAGTTAAAACTCGAAACTTTCTCTGCTACTCATTTTGCAGGAACAATGGAGGTCTTAGAAGACTCTACCGTTCTTACAACAATTCCATATTCAACTGGATGGAAAGTATGGGTAGACGGCCAAGAAGTAGAAACATACAAAATTTTGGATAGCCTGCTTGGATTTACAATTTCCAAAGGAGCTCACCGAATCGAGTATCGTTATACGACTCCATTCTTACTGGAAGGAAGTCTTGTGAGCATTGCTTCTCTTCTACTACTAATCTTTATTCTATATAGACGCAAAAAGACCGATGCCTCTTAGGAGACACCGGTCTTCGTTTTTTTATAGATTATTTAGCTGCTTCAAAACGACGAGCTACTTCATCCCAGTTTACAACATTCCAAAATGCTGAAATGTAGTCTGGACGACGATTTTGGTAGTTTAAGTAGTATGCATGTTCCCACACATCTAATCCTAATAATGGAGTTTTGCCTTCTGATAGAGGGCTGTCTTGGTTTGGTGTAGAAACTACTTCTAATTTTCCGTTAGAAAGTACTAACCAAGCCCAACCTGAACCAAAGCGAGTTGCTGCTGCTTGCGCGAATGCTGCTTTGAATTCGTCGAAGCTTCCGAATGCTTCGTTGATTGCTTCTAATAAAGCACCTTCTGGAGCTTTTGCACCATCAAGAGATAATTGAGTCCAGAATAAGCTGTGGTTTGCATGTCCGCCACCATTGTTGCGAACAGCTACACGGATGTCTTCAGGAACAGCGTTTAAATCGCTAATTAATTCTTCAACTGTTTTTTCGAATAATTCAGGGTGTTTTTCTACCGCTGCGTTTAAATTTGTAACATATGCATTGTGATGTTTGTCATGGTGGATTTCCATTGTACGTGCATCAAAATGTGGTTCTAATGCGTCAAACGCGTATTCTAATTTTGGTAATTCATAAGTCATTACTAAATTCCTCCTAAAATTAAATACAGTTATGAAAACTGTTTCTTTCTTCATTCATCATACCACCCACCAAACATGATACGCAAAAATTATGCCCACTCCCCCAAATCCCCCAAGCGCGTGAATTTATGGTATAATAATCCCGCTACATAGAGAAAGAAAAGAGATGAAAACATGAAATTTACAGATTACGCATTACAGCCTTATTTGCAAAAAGCATTGGCTGACTTAAAATTTACACAACCAACCCCTATTCAAGAACGCATCATCCCTCTTTTATTAAAAGGAGAATCTGTGATTGGTCAGTCGCAAACTGGGAGCGGAAAGAGCCACAGTTTCCTATTACCACTTATCAATAAAATCAACCCTAGCCGTCAAGAATTGCAATTAGTGATCACTGTTCCAAGTCGTGAACTCGCAGAACAATTAACCGCTGTTGCAGCTCAACTTATTTCATTTAGTGATACAGAAATCTTATTAGAAAAATGTATTGGTGGTACAGATAAAAAACGCCAAGTGGCAAAACTCACTCAAACACAACCACATATCGTGATTGGGACACCTGGTCGTATTTTCGACTTAATGCAAGAGAATGCGCTCTTCGTCCAAACCGTTCAAATGATGGTCGTCGACGAAGCCGATATGACATTTGACTTAGGGTTCTTAGAAACTGTCGATGAAATCGCGTCTCGTATGCCAGAAAACTTACAAATGTCTGTTTTCTCCGCAACAATTCCAGATAAGATTAAACCATTCTTGAAGAAATACTTGGGCAATCCAAAGGTGATTCAAATCGAGAATACACAACTCGTTTCACCAACGATTAAAAACCAATTACTGGTGACAAAGGCACAAGATCCAATGGACGTTCTTCGTCAGTTACTTGTAATGGGTCACCCTTACCTCGTGCTTATTTTCGTAAATACGAAGCAAAAAGCGGACGAAGTGACAAAAGACCTTCGCAGCCATAACTTCAAAGTAGCAACGATTCACGGAGATATCCCTTCAAGAGAACGTCGTCGTGTGATGAAACAAATTCAACAAATGGATTATCAATTCGTTGTCGCAACAGATCTTGCTGCACGTGGAATTGATATCGAAGGAGTTTCTCATGTCATCAACTTAGAAATTCCTGGAGAATTGGAATTCTTCATTCACCGTGTTGGCCGTACTGGACGTAATGGTCTTGAAGGAACAGCCATCACCTTCTACACACCAGATCAAGAACAAGCCATTCAAACATTAGAAGGAAAAGGCATTTCTTTTGAAACAGTTGAATTGAAAAATGGCGAGCTTGTCGAAAGTTATGACCGCTCTCGCCGTGAGAAACGTAAAAATACGCAATCGAAAGACTTGGATTCACGACTTAAAGGGATGATTAAGAAGGCGAAGAAAAAAGTAAAACCTGGCTACAAGAAAAAACTTGGCCAAGAGATTCGTCAGAAACAGCGTAGACAAAATCGTACAAAAAATAAATAATATTGAGCACCTTCATTATTTCAGATTACTTCGAATCCTTACGGATTTTTCTATAATCGCTGTAATGGGGTACCGGTTCGAGCCTAAGGTCTCTCACCTTCAAAGCTTCAAAAAGGGAGTAAGGAATCAATTCCTAACTCCCTTTAATTTATCTTTGATACCATCCCCCACTACTGCGATTATAGGATCCGTAAGATTCTTCGTAATCTACTCTTAAATCTCTGCTATTTATTTTTTGTGGATTTTGGCTAAAGAAAAACTCTTAGAAACTTTTTTCTCGTTTCTAAGAGTTATTTTTTTATTGATTCTTATTTTGCTGAGCGATGAATTCTCGCATTCCAAGGAGCCAGTTGAAGGTCGATGTCACTAGTAGATACATAAACATCCCTACTCCTCCGCCGATTCCTAACACGCCAATCACCATATAGATGGTTGCTGGTAGGAACATAGCAGCAATCGTTAACTGTTTCGATACGGTTGGATGCATTTGAATGTAGGCTCTCATAAACAACGCCGTTAATAATCGTACGACGAAGCTGATGATAATCATTAAAATATAAACGACAATCGTATTATAAACAAAGCCGAATAACATAACACCGATAAATACCATCCACAATTTTGATTGGAACTCTTGAATAAACTGCTCTACATTTGATTTATTAAAGCCGTTTAAGCCTTCATAAGAAAATTTTGAGGTATTAATGATGGTGTCTACAACAATATGG
Source organism: uncultured Streptococcus sp. (assembly GCA_963521405.1). Lineage (GTDB taxonomy): Bacteria > Bacillota > Bacilli > Lactobacillales > Aerococcaceae > Granulicatella. The sequence continues at coordinate 5,563 of CAUQUY010000007.1, read as the reverse complement.
TCTTGTAAAATCCCGATGGATGGAATCCCTTGACTAGATTCAGACGTCACATCATTATCCGTTGACTTTCCACTAGGGTCGAAGACGATATTAAATACATCCGAACGGTAAACAAATCCCGTATTGTCTCCCGCCGACAACTTACCATCTTGAATCGAGAGGTCTGGGAACTGTTTTGCAACGATACCTAAGTTCGTATTCATGCTTGCGATATCTTTTCCAGCACGAATAAAGCCAGGAATTGAAACGAGTAATACGAGTAGGAAAAAGATTCCTTTTATTTTCTTCAGTGGATTTTGTAAAATCGTCCAAATTTTATTTGGTTTTAAAATACTTAATTGAATAAAGTCTCTAATCGTCATGTGCGCCTCCTATATAGAGAACAGTTTACAGAAAAAGAGAGACCTTTTCAAGAAAACGGAGTTGCGCGAAGGAAATAGTTAAATAATGATGCATATAATGATTCCTAAAAATCCTTACGGATTTCTTTTATAGTAGCGGTAACGTTACACCGGTTCGAGCCGTTCCGTCTCTCTCCTTCGAAGATTCAAATGCGGAGTACAGGATAAATCCCTACTCCGCATATTTCTCTTTCGATGTCTTTCACGTTACTGCTACTATAAGAAATCCTCGGCTTTTTAGGAATGGCTTTACATCATTTTCTTCGCTTTTAAAAAAGGGGGATAATTATGCTGTCTACAATGTCTTAGAGAATTCTTTCATAGTGGCGTTGGCGTTACACCAGTTCGAGCCGTTTCGTCTCTCACCTTTGAAGATTCAAATGCGGAGTACGGGACTTGTCCCTACTCCGCATAATTCTCTTTCGATGTTGTTCACGTTACTGCTACTACAAGAAATCCTCGGCTTTTTAGGAATCCCTTTAAAATCTTTTCTTCGCTTTTTATGAAGGGAAAATTGTGCTTTCTTCACTTTTCTTAGAACAAAAAAAGACTAGGTTTCACCTAGTCTTAGCTGTATGTCATTAGTCGCGGTCAACCCACTTGCGTCCATCACGTTCGATTAAATCGTAACCTGCTTGTGGTCCTTTGCTTCCTGCAGCGTAGTTTGGAAAATCGGCTGCAATTTCGCTATCCCATGTTTGGCGAATACTATCCACATATTTCCAAGAAGCGGCTACTTCTTCCCAATGCGTGAAGTTTGTCATGTCGCCTTCGATACAGTCAAGAATTAAGCGCTCATACGCTTCTGGGCTGCTCATCGCGAAGTTCTCATCGAAGATTTTCTCCAAGTGACTTGTTTGAAGCGCGATGGTATTTCCAACGGCTTTTGAATTAATCACGAAGCAGAATCCTTCACGTGGAGTGATGTGAATTGAAATACGGTTTGATGGACAACCATCGATACCACAGAATAATGGTGAGTTTGCTTCTTTAAAGACAACATCAATGATCGTTTCCTTTGAATGAAGACTCTTACCTGTACGAACATAGAAAGGTACGCCTTCCCAACGTTCATTATCGATAAATACTTTACCAGCGACATATGTTTCCATATTGGAATCATCTGCGACATTGGCATCTTCACGGTAACCAGGTTTTAATCCGTCTACAGAAGGTCCATATTGCCCACGCACGAAGTTTTCGTTCACTTCTTCAGCAGTTGTATACGGGCGAAGTTGTTCTAACACTTTAATCTTGTTTTTACGAACATCTCCGAATGAAACTGGCGGTTCCATCGCTACTAGAGCAAGGATTTGTAAAATATGGTTTTGAACCATATCACGTAAAGCACCACTTGTATCGTAGTATCCACCGCGTTCTTCAACGCTCACTTGTTCTAAGAGGGAGATTTGAATATGGTCGATATTCTCTTTGTTCCACAACGCTTCGAATACGCGGTTGGCAAAACGTACCGCAGAAATGTTTTGAATCATTTCTTTCCCTAAGTAGTGGTCAATACGATAGATTTGTTTTTCTTCGAATGATTGACGAAGTTGATTGTTTAATTCTTCTGCAGAAGCGTAATCTTTCCCGAATGGTTTCTCGATGATAAGTCGGTTATAGCCATTCTCAGTAATTAAGCCCTCTGCTTTTAAATGCTCTGTGATCGTTCCAAAGAAAGTAGGCGCCATTGCTAAATAGAAGACACGATTGCCTTCGATTTGATACTTTGCATCTAATTCTTCTGAAAGTTCTTTTAATACGACATAATGATGTGTGTCAGTAACGTTATGAGGTTGATAGTAGAAATGAGAAAGGAATTGGTTTAATTCTTCTTCTGACTTCACTAATGACTGAACAGATTGTTTTACAACATCTCTGAAATACTCGTTAGTCCACTCTCTACGTGCTGTCCCAATCACTGCGAAATGATTTTTGATAAATCCTTTTTGGAATAAACGGAATAACGCTGGATAAAGCTTACGGTGAGCTAAATCGCCTGTTGCTCCAAACAGTGTAATGAGTACATGTTGTTCGCGCATGAGTTGTCCTCCTTGAATAAAATACGCAAGCAAATCGCCTGCAATTGATAAAATACTACTTTTCTAGTGTAAGTTATAAGTGTAGAAATGTAAACTATAAAACGCTCCCTTTCCAAAGAAAAGGAGCGTCGTTTTTTAGCCAATCTCATTTGCATCTGTAATTTCAGATGTCTTATCTGAATTGATTGGAATCGTCTTTTGTTCAGTTGTAGGTTCAACCGTTGTTGATTCCACAGTTGTTTCCTGTGTTGTCTGCTCTTGAGTAGTTTCCTCAGCAGTTGTTGTTTCCGTTGTAGTTGTAGTAGTCGTTGTAGTTGTAGTTACCCCATTAGGTAGCCATCTACCTTCACCATCGACTTTATAACCATCAGGAGTTGTTCCATTGCGAAGCATTGCACCACTTGCTTTGAAGTAATACCACTCACCGTTATCTTTAACCCAGCCGACTTGCATTGCTCCAGAATTATTGAAGTAATAGTTATCTCCAGAAATTTCCTGGATTCCTGTAAGCATTGATCCAGTTGTTGGATGTAAGAAGTACCATTTACCAGCTTCCTTATACCATCCCTTAAGCATAGCCCCGCTCGCTTGATAATAGTGATAAGCTCCATCATGCCATTTCCAGCCAATCTGCATTTCACCTGTAGTATCAAAATAGTAAATTCGCCCGTTAACTTCACGAGTTCCAGTAGCCATTTCTCCTTCTTTTGGTGATAAATAATACCATTTACTATTTTCTAGAAGCCAGCCTGTTTTTAGGGCTCCACTCGCTTCGTAGTAATGGTATACTCCATCATGCCATTTCCAGCCGATTTGCATTTCTCCTTTACTATTGAAATAGTAAGTAACGTTATTGACCATGTTAGTCCCTGTTACCATTTCCTTATTTTCAGGATTAATGTAGTACCAAAAACCTTTATCTTTAAGCCAACCAGTTTTCTCCCCACCTGACTCATCAAAAAAATGCCATTTATTTCCTATTTTCGCCCATCCAATCTGCATGATTCCATCTTCATCAAACAAATAAGTTTTACCGTTGATTTCAGATAACTTATTGTTTTCTCTGGATCCACTAGAATTCAGATAGTACCAGGATTGGTTTAGTTTAAACCATCCTGACTTGGCCATTTTCCCGTCTGGTTTAAGATAATACCAGTATCCATCCGAAAGTAGCCATTTTTCTGATTGCAGATGTCCTTTCCCATCAAAGAAATAGCTTTCTCCATCAATCGTTTGCCATCCAATTGCTTTTTCACCAGACTCAAGTTGATACATCCGATAGCTATCTTTAACATACCATTTTTTATCAATAGTCGGAATTTCAGGAAATTCCTGAGAGATATCATGAAACCCATCTTTATTGATATCATATACTGTCGCGTCATATTTATTACTAGTAGCTTTAACAACCTTTGTTCCAAAATTTTCCAACCATTTTTGAGTAGACAAAACATTAATATCACGTCCAGTCGTTTGCACAACTAAACTTGGTTTTAAATTCTCTAAAAATGAAATAGAATTAGAATATTTAGCTTCCGAGTGGTGATTCCATTTCATTAAATCCACTTTCCCAATTTGTGGTCCTAATCTATCTTCTGCGCCTTCTGCGTTATCTAAATCTCCACCTAAATATATTTTTTGTCCATTCACCGTAATAACAGCAACTATTGAATTCGAATTGTCATCGAATACTCGCTTTAATTCGCCATTACTATCATATTCATTCTTATAATTATATAGTTGAATATCCATATCCCCTAATTTGAAATGGCTATCTTTTTCAGAAATGTCCTGTACTATTTGTATATTTTTGTCTTTAGCAGCTTTTAAAGCATTATCATAATTAAAGAGATTATCCCATAGACGAGTAGCGTCTGTTATACGATTATCAGTGTATCTTTTTAAATACAACTTCTCTACTGTATAATTATTAAGTACTTCATCCACACCACCAATATGGTCGCTGTGAACATGCGTTCCGAGAACAAAATCTAACTTATTGACGCCAACATTTTTCAAATGTCTAAAAACTCGATCTTCCAAAACCTTATAATTCTGTGTCGTATTACCTGTTCGAATTGGATATAATGGATTTGTCCCATCTGGAAAATCAAAATCTTCTCCCGTATCTATCAACGCGAAATGTCCATTACTTTCTAATAAAATTGCGTCACTTCCTGAATCACCCTTCGTGTTAATAAAATGGATTCTATTAACTGATCCCTCTTTTGCAAAAACGATATTTGTATTCATCAATAGAACACATGCGATTCCTGTCATGACACCTACTACTTTTTTCATATTTATCTTCCTTTTTATTAAACAATATATGATTTTTTCTTACTTTCGCTGTTATTATAACACAAAAAAGGACTGTTAATAAACAGTCCTTCAAATTATGAATTAAAAAATTCGTATAACATTTTTTCTGTTTCTATCCACGATTTCCATCCAGGATGAATTCCATCATGCATATAATCGAGTTCATACTCCTTATCAGATAAATCCCAGATAGTAGCGCCATATTCTTTGGCAATCGTCTCTACTTTTGTATAGTATTTTTGTCTAGTTTCTTTAGTCATACCTAAGTGATCATACCATTTCCCATTAATTGGGAATAGGATAACTTTCACTTCAATCCCCAATTCTTTGGCCATCTGAAGAAATAGCTTATAATCATCAAACTCTGCTGATTCATCAAACGTGATATTTTTCTTATCATCTTTAACCTTATCTACTTTATCAGCATAAAATTTCTTATAAGCAGTATCTTCCATATCAAAAGGATTCTCTTTTGTATTTTTTTCAGCATCTTCAATCGTTTCTAATTCAAGTTTATCCCAATCGATATCTGCTGCCAATGTATCCTTAACACCTTTAACGCCAAAAGATTTTTTATTTCTAGCAAAATTCGACTTCAAAACCTGATTATATTGCATTAATTCAATTTGCATAATCCATTCATCCATACCTAAGGGATTTTTATCAACCAATACTCTTTTAAAACGTTCAAAAGTTTCCTTCAATGAATCATTATCTCTGCTTAATGAAATGATAAGATCAATAAATATTTTTTTTGTAAACTGACTTAATTTTTCATTAGTTAAGGCAGCATATACA
>CAUQUY010000006.1:0-42336 GCA_963521405.1 uncultured Streptococcus sp. | reverse complement strand
ATTTGGTGCATGTTCACCCCAAGCGCTGTCCCTGGAGCCGCCATTGCTAGACGTGTTTGTTCTTGCGCGATTTCTTTTAATGAGAGACCGAATCCGCCGTACTCTTTTGGCACGAACGCCTTCAAGTATCCCGCCTCTTTTAGCGCTGCATAGTCTTCTGCAGGCCACGCATTCTCTTTGTCATAACGCGGTGCACGCTCATGAATTTCTTGTAATAACTCTTCCGATAAAAACATAAAAAGCCTCCTTAATGGTTGTACATCGTTAGTATACGATTAGGGACGGGTGGATAGCAAACGGCATGACTGGGATAACCAATCATGCCGTTTCATTATATTAATCTTTTTCTTCCCACTCTTTTACGAGTGCTTCTGCAGCTTCTATATTTGCATGATATTCATCCTTGGCCTCATACTTTAAAACAAACGAATCAAGTTTGATTTTCTCTATCTTACTGAATGAATTTAATTCGGTTTTATTTAAACCGTTTATAAGCTTATATACATCTTCATCCGAAATATAATCAGAAAATTCTTTTAGATTATAACCCCATCTGGTTTCTCCTTTTCCACCTATTTCGTTCCTTGGAACAGCTAAAGTACATAAAAATTTTAATTTATAAATTTTTTCAGTTAATTTCATGCTTATAAATTCTCTGAAACTATTCTCATCAAACGCCTTCCATAGATAACAAGCTATCCACATGTCCATTATTTCCAAGAAACGCTCCTCTTCTGCAATATTTTGAATTCTATTTAAAAATATTTTTTCGACCTCTAATAAATGTTCTAAGCTTATTATTTGATCTTCCTTCTTTTCATTTTCTCCAGCTAATCTACCATAAGCAAGTTCTATAGTATTGATTAGGACACCTAGTTGCCCTAATCCTTTAGCCTCAACATTATTAACTGCATACTGGATTACTTCAAACCTTTCATTCTCATTTTCTATCTGTTTTAAAATAACTTTAATCGTCTTTTCTGCCATTTGCTCAGACTCTATCGGTATTAACGACGATTCTTTTCTACCGCTATAATTTCCTTGCATTATAAGTAAAGCCTTAGCAATAATATTTAGACGATTTTTTGGAATCATATCTGCCATTGAACACAATTCATCTAAGAAATAATACATATTTCCTTCATTATTAATGCTTGTTAACCTTTCATTCAAAATTTCTCCAGGAATATCAAACATAAATTCATCTATATGTTTTCTTGGAATTTTAATTTCCTCGAAATCAAAGATAAAATACAAGTCAAATTTATCAATATCAGCAACTCTCTTAAATTTTTTTGCCTCTGACAAACTATTATAACCGTATGAATATCTTTGAACATCTTTTGCAAATACCGGAAATATTGTAGCAAGAAATTTTGTAGCTCTTTCTGTATTAATACCTAACTCTTTAAATTCTGCGTTGTATTTTTCTGAAAAATAATTTGCTTTATCTCTGTTAGAATCAAACCCATGCATAAAGCCTCCACAAAGATAATCTTTATTACTGGCAATCCATCTATACAGTTTAGGTTCTAAAACTTCAAGAATTGTCAAAGCTAACATATCTTCAAAGCATGTCTCTTCATACAAAACTCCAACTCTAAATGTAAGTGTATTTATTATCTTGTTAACATCTCTTAGTGTCGCAACATATGGCACTACACAATACTGAAATACTTTACTGAAATAGTTCGGATTAACAACTATCTCCTTTGAGAATGAGTCCCTTATCACATCCAATTTTTGAAGTAGAATATCATGTAGTTTTGATTTTCTCAATTCTGGAATTTCAATAGGAATTTGAATTATTTTATCTAGATATTCATGACCATCTATCTTCTGAACTTCATGTAGCGCCCTACACACAACCTCTCTATCCATAGATAATAAATAGATAACATTTGGAAAATTAGCAACCTGCTTAACTAATTGAAAAATATCTCTTATTTGTTCATTAGTAAGGCGATCTATATCATCAATTACAACAATAATTTTACGGTTAATTTTCCCTAATTCTTTTTTTAGTTGTTCCCGGGTTTCTTCCAAAGATGGAGGACTCCATAAATCTTCTAAATGCACTCCTACAAACTTTTGCAGGAGTGCACTTATTATACCTTTAACTACAGGTTTATTCGAAATATTTTTAATTGCTCTTTTATATTCGAAGAAAGCCTCCTTCAGAGATTTTTCATCTCGAACATTACCATTATCAATAATCGATTTCCTTAACTCAATAAAAAATAAATTTATTAAATCACTATGAGAATCATAATTCCAAGGAGAAAAATTAACAATAATCTTGTCATTCAAATTTTCTAAGATCATATTTACTATAGAAGTCTTCCCGACTCCCCATTTTCCAAAAAGACCAATCACTAACGAATCAGTCCCTTTATATTGATTGACAGCTTCCGATAATGTCTTAGAAAAACTTTTTCTCCCTAATAAATCCTCCGTTGAATTTTGAATTGGCTTATCTGTGTTAAATTGCATGTATATCCTCCTTTTAAACAAAAACTATACATTAATTTTACTAATCATGAAGGATATAATCAATCTCAGTTTTTATATATTTTCTATACAAAAAACTTAGAAACACGCGATTTCTAAACTCTCTTAATTCAAGTTTATCTTGTCTACCTCTCAACCCTCTTCGGCAAGTACGGTTCGAGCTCTTTTCGTAAGGCTTCGAGCGTTAGGCCATAGGGAATGGTGATGTCATCGATTGGTTCGAGGATCTTTTCTAACTCCGCTTCGCCCTGCTCATCTAAATAAACAACCATTTTCCTTCGAAGCGATAGTAGCTTCTGCACAACGTTCTCTTTTCCAAAGGTGATGGCCAAAGAATACGCGTTGTTGTCGCTATCCTCTCTGGCCCCTGAGCGTTCTGCGATATACAGAATTTTCTCCATTAAATACATCATCTCATAGAAATCTTGCTTCCTGATTTCAATCTTTTCATCCATACCGACTACTCCCTTCAAATACAGTCTCTCACCCCAATCATAAAGGCTCTGGAACTAAAATTCCAGAGCCTCTACTATTATTTCTTTATCAAACATTATCTAACTATCCTAAGCTCTTCTTACAAATGAAAAATTTGGTTAGTATCTTTTCCCATATAAACTTTTTGATAAATTTGTATATTTTCTTATGAAATCTGTTTTTGCCTCAGTATATCCATCTCTATCATGTTCAAATTTTTTCCAAAGCGATAGTTTTAAAACTTCATATTCTTTGCCTATTTCCTTATGCTCATTCAAATAATCTCTAAAATACAGTTCATCATTATCTCCGACAATTCTAATATGAAGATGGAATACTCTTTCTGCAAATCCTTGTTCTGTGTAGCCTTTGTTTAATGTAATACGGGCTTCAGTCGTATTCATACATAGCCAACCCTTGTTTATTAGAATATTTTTAACAAAATCTAAATCCGCTTTGTCGTTTACTTCAACTAATATATCCACAATATTTTTCGCCCATATTCCTGATATAGCCGTGCTTCCGATATGAGATATTCTTTTTGTGCTTTTACTCGGCAATGCTGATAATATTGATTTTCTTTCTTCTTCATACCATTTTGTCCACTCTTTATTATGTTTGACTAAAAATATCGGAAACAGTTGCCAAAGCTCTTTTAAACTCATTTGCTCGAATTTTTTATTCATATCTAACCTCTACAATTCTAATTTATATATTTACAGCATCTCATAGAAATCTTGCTTCTTAATTTCAATCTTTTCATCCATGCTGACTACTCCCTTCAAATACAGTCTCTCAATCCCAATAATAAAGGCTCCAGAACTAAAATTCCAGAGCCTATTCCATTTATTTTTAAAAGTTAGCTTGCTAAACTAGGTTTTCTTCCTACTGAAATAAATTGGTCCGTTAATAAGGAAAGCTGTCGGAATTGCCATATAGTTATATTCACCTTTTGTATAATAAACGGCATAGAATACGGTAACTCCTATAATTATACTTGAAATAAGATATTTGAAGATACGATTCATTACACTCATCTCCAGTCTATACTCTATTCAATCTTTTTGCTTAAAAACTTATCGAAATAACCCTTGTTTAAAAATAGAGACAACGTCCCAAAAACGAAGAACATGAATATAAATCTAAGCTCGCGATTCCATTGATCGAATCCAAGAAATAGATCAAGAAACACGGCCAAGACTACATAACATAAATAACCAAAGAGAAACACTTTAATACCGCTTAATTGTCTCATTTTAATCTTCTCCTTACTTTTTTAGCAATTTTCCTCTATTTAATTATTTTTCTTTAATCAAGTCTGTCATATCATTATTTATCTTTTTTTATAAAACTGATAACACCAACAACTAAGATGATTGCTAAAGAAACCATCCCTACGAAAATATATGTTCCAAGATCCATTAATTTCGCCTCCCTGTTATTTTTTGATTCTATCATTCAACACAAATACTTTATTTAGATTCTATCAAGTTTGCACCTTGATAATTAACCGCTTTCATTCGCTTATATTATACTGCACCTTTTTGCGAATTACTAGATTAGAGTTAACATTATTCTTAAAAATTTGGTACGAAATTGGTTCTGTTTTATAAATCAAAAGACCGTAACGAAGTCGTTACGGTCTCATTTTTGCTTATTTTTAAAGCTAGCTTACTAAACTAGGTTTTCTTCCTACTGAAATAAATTGGTACGTTAAGAATGAACGCTATCAGTACCGCCATATAGTTATATTCACCTTTTGTATAATAAACGTCAAAAAATACGGTAATCCCCATAATTATACTTGCAATAAGATATTTGAAGATACGATTCATTTCATTCATCTCCGCAACTTCAATTTTTCATTCTGCAGAAGGTTCCAAAACTGGGATTTATATATCAAATTCCTGTATTCTAATAGAGTTGCCATAAATATCTGTAATCTCACTTTTTTCTTCATCTGTAAGATCATCAATAAATATGTACCATTCATTGGGATACCCACCAACAAATTGCATTTTAGGCATTTCTTTTTGCTCCGGTTCTGTAGCCCTTAGACACAATCTATTGTCGCCCCAAAATCGTGTAAGTGCTAATCGTTGCTTCTTGTATATAATATCCATACTTTTTATCTCCCACAAATTTCAACACTTTCATAACAGCAACATATTTGCTTCTGCTACTCGCACTCCCCTAACTAAACCTGTGTCTTAAACATTTTAGTTAGGTTTTTCTGTTACGATTTGACTTCATTTGGTTTCAGCTGTCCATATCACACGGACTGTATCAGCTAATGTTATCAAATTGTTATCACTTGAGTGTTATCACACTTGCCTTTTTCACTTGCAATTTTTCCACCATATATTTGGCATAATCCCTTGCAAGATTCGTATCATAAGATATAATTCTATCCTCTGCATATTCTATCAAGGCATCTTGTATCAGACTATGATATATTTCATGAACATTGTTCAACGCCCATTCGCCGCCCTCTTTCTTGGAAAGGACAAGCCCGTCCTTAATATATGCAAGCACTCTTGCCAGATTCAATATAATATACATTGGATTATCTGTGATTTCCTCTTCTGCTTCAGCAATATCATTCCAGATAGAGTCAATGTAATCCTGTACCGGTACGTCAGCAAAAATATCTTTGATAGAAGCACCATATAGACACTTGCCCCTATGATTTATGATTGTAAAATGTGCAGCAAGGTCTTTATCCTCGCCCTTCATTTTCGAAACATAATCATCAAGATTCTTTCCGTACCAATCAAGATGTGCAACAGAAAAATGTAGCTCAAAGGGAGTAGGATAAACAAATGGCTTACAAGCACTTTGTTTTACAACGCTCATTTCAATTCCTTTAGCCGGTCCCTTTTCGTTTAATTCAACCACCATGTCCATAAAGACTCTCTTAACACTATCCTCTATAGAATCCTTCACCACTATGATTAAATCTATATCGCTCTTTGCCGGATTATAACATCCCATGACTGCAGAACCATGTAGATATATTCCAACCAGATTATCCTTTAGTATTTCTTTTGACTGTTCTACAAAACAGTTTAAAACTGTATCCATTTTCCTCACCACATCCCAACAAACGCAATGCTCAAAGATATTCTTCAGCGTTCTCTGTTCTTTACAAACTCATATACCTTTTCTGCCCAGCTCCAGATATCCTTACAATCATTTTCTAAATAAAATATCCTACTCTTCAGCTCGTATGGAACGATTGCTTCAAACGCTTCTTTTTCCGCAGATGGAATTATAATTGTATTTACCCAGTCTGATATTATTACTTCTTCCCTAATCTTTAGCGGTAATACGCCCTCAAATGTCGCATTTGGATGAGTAACAATTTTATCATACTTAAAGAAGAACCTTACTCCAGGAGTGAAATCTACACTTAAATCTGCCTCAATAGGGAAACGCTTCATTTTTCTTTCCATGACTAGTCTGTCTCCGGCCTGGCTATTTCCCCAAGCAAACATTACATAATCAAAATAGTCTTCAGGTTCATTAGCAGCATTTCTATTTTCTTCTTTTAACACTGAAGAAGATACACCTCTCCATTTTGTAAGTGCTTGGAGCGAACCACATTTAAAAATATTAACAGCATTCTCAACAGGTGCAGTATGACAAACATAATCCGTCATACATCCTTTATATTTAGGGCAAGCTATACACTCTGTTATCTTTTCCGGAACATTTACACGTCTACCAGATTCATATATTCTCTTATAATCTTCAATCGCTTTTCAAAATCCTTAGAATCCGCATAAATACTGTATTCTTCAGACTTCGTTAATTATTCCCACTCAATCGTTGCCGGAGGTTTGCTCGTGATGTCGTAGACGACGCGGTTGACGTGGGCTACTTCGTTCACGATACGGGCACTGATGGTTTGCAGCACTTCCCAAGGGATGCGAGCAAAGTCACTCGTCATGCCGTCGATACTGGTTACGGCACGGATTCCAATCGTGTAGTCGTACGTTCTGCCGTCTCCCATGACCCCAACGCTGCGGATGCCTGGAAGAACCGTGAAGTATTGCCATATGTCGCGTTCAAGGCCATTTTTGGCAATTTCTTCGCGTAAGATGGCGTCTGATTCGCGGACGATTTCAAGTTTTTCTTCTGTCACTTCCCCAAGCACTCGGATTCCAAGTCCTGGTCCTGGGAATGGTTGGCGCCATACGATAGAGTCTGGCATGCCAAGCGCCGTTCCTAGAGCGCGCACTTCGTCTTTGAAGAGCGTGTTCAGCGGTTCGATCAGTTCGAATTGCATATCCTCTGGAAGTCCCCCTACGTTATGGTGAGACTTGATGGTTTGCGCTGTTTTCGTTCCGGATTCGATGATGTCTGTATAGAGCGTTCCTTGCGCAAGGAAATCCACGTCTGTGAGTTTTGCCGCTTCATCGTCAAATACGTACACGAACTCATTTCCGATAATCTTCCGTTTTTGTTCAGGGTCGCTCACGCCTTTTAGTTTCGATAGGAAACGTTCCTGAGCGTTCACGCGGATAATATTGAGGCCAAATTTACCAGAAAGGCTCTCCATCACTTGGTCGCCTTCCCCTTTACGGAGTAAGCCGTGGTCTACGAAAATACAGATGAGTTGGTCGCCGATTGCTTTTTGCAAGAGAACTCCAACCACACTTGAGTCTACTCCGCCTGAGAGACCAAGCAACACTTTCTTATGACCCACTTTTTCGCGAATTTTCGCAATTTCCATTTCAATAAAGCTGTCCATCGACCAGTCGCCTGTCGCTCCACAAATATCGAACACGAAGTTATGCAGCATGTCGTTTCCGTGAATACTGTGGCGAACTTCTGGGTGGAACTGTACGCCGTAGATGCGACGTTCTTGGTTTTCAAAAGCCGCAAATGGCGTGTGCGCATTCGAAGCCGTCACGCTGAACCCTTCCGGAATCGCTGTAATACGGTCGCCGTGGCTCATGAGTACCTCTTCCTCTTCAGCTAACCCTTTGAAAATGCCTGAAGCCGTGTTAAAAACATCGACTTTCGCAGAACCATATTCACGCGTTGTAGATGATTCTACCTTCCCACCGAACAGATGCGTTGTCAGTTGCATCCCGTAGCAAATCCCAAGCACTGGAATTCCCAATTCAAAAATCGCAGGATCCACGGTAAAAGCATCCTCTGCATAAACGCTATGTGGTCCCCCTGAGAAAATAATCCCTTTTACGTTGCCATGTGCCTTAATTTCTTCGGCGGTAATGTCGTTGTGTAGCAATTCGCTAAACACACCAAATTCACGAATACGGCGCGTAATCAACTGGTTGTACTGACTACCGAAGTCGAGCACGATAATCTTTTCTAATGAAGTGGTTTGAGCTGTCATAAGAGGCCTCCTTAGTTTTAGTTCTTTTTCATTGTAACAGAAAAGCACGATAATTACTTAAAAAAACTGAATTTTTTGTTCGGATTTTTTAGGCTCGTTTCCCGCGTCACATCAAGCTTTCATTCGGATATATAAATTAGTATATAGAGTGTACACTCGCTCGCCGCAACCTTTACAAATATTGTCAAATCAACGTTTTTAACTATTGACATCACGTTCAAAAATTGTGTTTTAATTTTTTTAATGTAGCATATATGCTACTTTTTGCTTTTTAACAAAAAAACTAGCCAATAGATATACTACTGGCTAGTATTAAAATTTATTTTTTTGAAGTCAACTCTTCATACATCTCAAATAGTTTAGATATTGTCTCCGTTTCACTCATTAATTTGTCTTTCCCATTTACCTTTTTTATCATTCCATATGCCTTCATGACAGCAATGTCATTGGCTTGGTGTGCTTTACGTAATTCAACTGGCATTATTACATCATTATACAAATCAGCTAAAGAAGATTCTGATTCTAACGCCCTAGCATCTAATATCCCCTGGGCCGTTTTGGAAATATATTCTTTTTGCTCTTCGGTAATTTTCGGCCATGGAAATGTATTATAGACTATTGTACTTGAATACCTATAATCCGATTTGAGCCTTCCTGCGACTGTTCTCATCCATGCCATATGAACATTAGAAGTAATCACACCAAATTCATAAAGCGTTGCATTAGGAATAATTTGTGTTGCATCAGTAGCAATAACTTCGGGATCTATGTATCCAATTGGAACATATCTTCTATTTTCGGAAGAAACACGTGGAACAATTAGATACGGTTTATTTGGCTGTGCATTTTGTTTGAATTCCGTAGGTCGATCAGCAAATTTTCTAGTTGATTCTGCCTTACTAGCCAATCTAAATTCTCTAACTTTTTTCACTCTTTCATAAATCATAGGGCTACTTTTCAATTCCGAAGGTGTTATTCCCACAAGCCACAAGCAATATCTTTCAACATTATTTATATATTCCTGTGCACCTAACACTTTACGAATGTATTTCTCTGATTGCGGTTCTTTTCTTACTATTACTTGTTTTTCTTCTGGCGTTAGGAAAAAATAACCTCCGTCAGTTGGCTTGCTTCCAAAATACATTGGAGAGACTGGGCAAATTGGAGTTTTAACTGATTCCACAAATATCGTTTTGCCAGATAATAAATAAGGATTAATATTATCAACTAAATCTAGTTTATCTGTACTACTAAATAATTGTTTTTTTTCATTATTATGATTTGTGCTGAATCCAACAATTACACAATGAACAGCCGCTTTGTCTTTCGCTTCACTACCCCATTTAAAAGTTTGATAAGCAAAATCAATATTGACTCCAAACCTCTTATACAAAGGTTGCCAAACCCCTACCACTTGCTCTCCTT
This sequence comes from uncultured Streptococcus sp., assembly GCA_963521405.1. Lineage (GTDB taxonomy): Bacteria > Bacillota > Bacilli > Lactobacillales > Aerococcaceae > Granulicatella. The sequence continues at coordinate 32,558 of CAUQUY010000006.1, read as the reverse complement.
GACAAATTGAGTTTGTTGATACAAAAGCAACTTTTATATTTGTATTACTTATTAGACTAGCTGCTTTGAAATACCATCCAGCTACATAATCGATTTTTCCTGCTAAATTATACTCTTTTCCATTCTCATCAACATAAATTGATCTTATTTCTTTTTTTTGTTGTTCATTTTGAATTGAATGCCCCACAAATGGCGGATTACCAATAATATAACTCAATTTTTCTTTTGGAACAATTTCCTCCCAATTAAGTTTTAATGCATTTCCTTCCACAATATTGCTATAGGATTTGATTGGAAGAAATTGCATATTCGAATATGCAATACTCAACGTCTCTTCAAGCATTTGACTCTCTGCAATCCACAATGCAGCATTCGCTACAGATACCGCAAAATCATTAATCTCAATTCCGTATAACTGACTGATTTTAACTTTTACTAAATCATACCCAACATCAAGAAGTACTGTATCCCCTACATACAATTTAATAGCTTCATTTTCCAATCGTCTTAGCGACAAATAGGTTTCAGTTAAGAAGTTCCCAGAACCACAAGCTGGATCAAAGAATACCAATCGAGAAAGTTTTTCTTGGAATTGTTGAGCACGTTTCTTTAAGGTAGCTGGTTGTTTAATTTGTCTGATTTCATTTAATTCCTCTTTCAATGCATCTAAGAACAACGGATCAATCACTTTATGGATATTCTCAATTGATGTATAGTGCATTCCACCGCTACGTCGAGTTTCCGGATTCAATGTAGATTCGAATACCGCTCCAAAAATTGTAGGACTAATTTCTGACCAGTCAAAGCTTGAAGATGCATGCTCTAAGATGGATTCGCGTAGTTCATCAGTAAACTGTGGAACTTCAAGATTATTTTCAGCAAACATCCCTCCATTAACATACGGAAATGCAGATAATTCATCATCTAGATAAGGGTCACGTTCATCGATTGGTGTATTTAACACATTAAATAAATCCAGCAATCCACGTCTGAAATCACGACTCGAGAAGCGTGATAAATAATCGTGGAACATAGTCTTCTTGCCAAACATCCCCGCATCTTCTGCATAGAAGCAGAAAACAAGACGAACGATTAGTTGATTCATCGCATGGAGACTTTCTGGATTATCTGGATGTTTGTACTGTTTTAGTAGTGCTGAATAAATTTCTCTAACAATCTCTCCGGCTTCCATCGAAATGGCCATTTCACGTTCAAGATGCTCATCGCTTGTACCGACTATAAATTCAAGTCGATAGGCTTCTTTCTCTAAATCCTCTAGTCGGATCACGGTTGGTTCGCCATGAGGTTTTTCCATATCATAGACATAAAACTCTTTGAAATTACATGTAATAATCCAACGTGGTTGTTTTGAATAAGGTAAATTTGCCGAATAACGTTTTGCCTGTTGAAAAGGCGTTAAAAACGAACCGTCTGATTGCTTAATCGCCTTCGAAAGATCCTTATTCGCTCCCTTTTGTTCAATTAGAACTTTGGTAGCATCTATATAACCATCCATAAAACTTGTATGGTCCATCATTACAGTATCTTCAAACTTAATATATTCAGAAGGTTTTTCAATTCCATATACTGATTGCAATAAATCTAACCAGAATGATTGTGTATCTTGTCGTTCGTTTCCTCTATCTTTCCATCTTTCAATGAATGCCTTTGCTTGTTTTTGTTGCTCCTTTAAATTCATTATCCTACCCCTAATCATTTTTTGAGTTCATTGCTATTATATCAAATACTCATCCTTGAAACCTTACTTTTTTCAATTTTATTTTGATATTCACAAAACAAATAATTTAAATATTTCCTTATATTTTTAAACTTACTTACAATGTAACAAAAAACTAGCCAATAGACATACTACTGGCTAGAGATTGTATTCATTTAACATTTTTCAAGAATTACCGTTCTTGCTTTGTCCTCGGTATCGCCACTTTCATCAAACCCATCATACGGAGCTTTCGGATCTTGCACTTTCGGTTTGCGCCTCAAGGCATTGCAGATTTCATCCACATGTCGAAATGCAAACTCAAAGTCATCTGTCCATCCGGTATGACCTGTAATGATTTTTAACGAAAGCTTTCTCTTTTTGAGCTTTTCTTCTAATCGTTTTAACGATACACTTTGTAATTTTCTATCTTCTGCGAGCGTGTTTAAAAACGCATAACCACCATCCGCACCAAACCAAATCGTGTCTCCAGTGAACAAATACGCATCATCGATTAAATACACTAAATGTCCCCACGTATGACCTGGCACAAGGAAGGCTTCGATTTTAATATCGTGAATATAGAAAATCTCCCCATCTTCTATCAATGTTTTGTCATTTTCGATATGCACTTGCGGAAGTTTATAGAGCCCCCAGTATACTTTGCGCCGAACTCGGCCTTCTAAGTAGTCATTCTCGACACGACCCACATAGATTTTTGCCTTTTTAAACAACCCCTGGCCATCGACTTCTATCGCTCCAACGTGATCCGTATCCTGGTGCGTAATGAGAATCTCGTTGATACTTTCTGAACGAATATCTAGCCACCGCATTTTTTCGGCAATCCTGTCATAGTTATATCCAGCGTCAATCATAATCGTGTAGCCGTCTTTGGTGTAAAAGTAAATATTGGCCACATATTCCCGGATACAACTCACTCTGTCGTCGATATGGCCCGTGTTTAGTGGTTTGAATATTTCTTTCCCTCTAAACATAAACGACATAAACTTTTGTTGCTTTAAAGAATCTTTTTTCGCCATCGATCTCACCTTGATTCTTTTGTCTTGGCGATTCTAAAATCAAATTTTCTTCAGCGGGAACCATCGATTTACTCTCGCGCAATAGTCCTTATAGGCTTCTCCGTGCAGTTCGTAGAGCCATTTTTCCTCGGTATTACGAATCATGACTGTTAATATCACCCACTGAATCGGAATCAGAAGCAGCAACCACACATTATGCATGGTTAGGATACTCCCAATGCCACAGAGCCACCACGAAAAGTAAATCGGATTGCGTGTGCGCGCGTAGATTCCCGTCGTCTTGAGTTCATTGTTTTGGATACTCGTATTAATATCTGACTTCACAACGCTAAGCCACCAGATTCTTGTCGCAACGGCCATTAAGAGGAAGCCAATCAGATAAAACAAGTCCTTGAATCCACCCGTTAACAGTCCACTCTCAAGCACAGACTTATTCAGTAGCCATCCTGTCAAATTCATCGCAATTATACACATCACGAGATACGGCCCAACTCCATAAGTCGGCAATTTTTGATGTTTATCTTGATCACTTTTTAAGTACATGTCCTCACCTCATTGTTTAAGAAACCATACTACAAGCTACAATTTTTTCACCTACATTTTACCACTACTATCCCGCGTTTTAAACAGTATTTTTAGCTTTTTATACCAATTTTTATAGCAATTCCAGATGTATTCTTTCTTACGGTTCCCCGTACTCTTACTAAGAACCCCGTACCGCTTCACCTACAAAAACAGGGCACACATAATTTTGCATAAAAAAATAATCGATTACGAAAAACCGAGTGGATTTTATAATCGCAGTAATGGGGATAGCAACCAATGTGAATTACTGACTCTAGGGTGAAACCCGTAGAGTCAGTTTGAAGCTTGGTAGAGATTGAGACATAGGCTCAATCCGGTGCCCCATTACAGTGATTATAAAAAATCCGCAAGGATTTTGAGTAATCGATGTACCTAATATTTCTTTATTTGCACATAATCTATGTGATGTCCGACTGTTTTATGTAGGATGAAGTCGGCGCGGGTTTTCGTTGGTAAGATGTACTCCTTAAGGTTCTTCAGGTTAGTCTTCTGCCACACATCTTTCGCCATCGCAATCGCGTCCGCACGATTCCCAATCGCATATTGATAGTAATAGTTATCCGGCTGTGATTTCGCACGATCCATCAAGAGCTCGAAACGCTCCAAGTACCATTGCTCAATCAGCGTCGCACCGGCATCTACGAAAATCGACCAGTCGAAGAAATCACTTACGTAAATTTCACGATTTGGCGGTAGTTGCAACACATTAATCCCCTCAACAATCAAGATGTCGGGAGACTCAATCGTCTGCACTTCCCCTGGCACAATATCGTAAATCTCATGCGAGTAGACCGGTGCATCCACACTTGGATTTCCCGTCTTCACTTCGAGTAAGAAATGAACGAGAGCTTCCATGTCGTAACTTTCCGGGAACCCCTTACGATCTAAGATACCGCGGTTAATCAACTCCTGAGTCGGTAATAAGAATCCGTCTGTTGTCATTAGGAACACGCGCTTATCCGGATAGCGTTGTTGCAGCATCGTTTGCATTAAGCGGGCGGTCGTACTCTTCCCGACGGCCACACTCCCAGAAACTCCGATAATAAACGGCACTGTTTTCTTCGTTTGATGAAGAAATTGCTGTTCCTCCGTACGTAATTCAATATGTTTTTTAAAGTATAAATCGAAATAATCGAGCATCGGCACATACACCTCTTGCACGTCCTGTAGGGAAATGCGGTCATTTAATGAGGTTAAGTGCGCAAGTTCTTCTCTCGTCATTGTGAATGGATGGGCACCTTCGTACTGGCTCCACTCTTCTCGTTTAATTTGGTAATACGTCTCGTTTTCTTTCAACGGATTCGTCTCCTTCAGCTACTGAGTCCTATTCTTGAATTGTACCACATGTTGAACGCGGTTTCTATTCTTCGTTATCTTAAGTTTTTCCCATGAAATCGCCGTGTTTGTTTACGTAAGAGCGTGGATTTAGTAGAATGAAAAGTGAATATAAGGAAAGGATTTGTCGTATGAAACCACAAACAGGAACAGGTCTGGCAAATGGAAAGATTATTCTTGCCGGTGAACATGCCGTTGTGTACCACGAACCAGCGATTGCACTGCCAATTGACGCGGTTTACGTGAAGGCGGATATCGTCGCTGCAAAAGAGGGCCAAACGATTCAATGTGAACTTTATACAGGTGACGTAAACGAGATGCCAACTTCAATGGCAGGGCTACAATTTGCGATTCGCGAAGCGTTCAAAGCGGCCTCTACAAAAGAAGTGACCGCTCTTGCGTTTACGCTCTCGATTGAGTCAACGATTCCTGCAGAACGTGGAATGGGCTCCAGCGCTGCGGTCAGTGTTGCGGTGGTGCGTGCTATTTTTGATTTCTGCGATGCGACTCTTCCTGAAGAAACCTTATGGGACATCGTTCAAGGCGCAGAAACGATTTCGCATGGAAATCCAAGCGGCGTGGATACAGCGACAACGAGCGGGACGCGTCCTGTATTTTTCCAAAAAGAACAAGAACTAAAAACGCTCGACCTCGATATGCCGGCCTACCTCGTGATTGCCGACTCTGGGGTTACAGGAAACACCAAGCAAGCGGTGCATCATGTTAGCACTTTGCAAGAACGCATCATCGACCCTACTACACAGGAGACGGGATCGGATGCGGTCCAATCGATTGGCGCTATCGTGAATGAGACAAAAGCGGCCATCGAAGAACAAGACCCTCAAAAACTAGGGCAACTGATGAGCGAGAATCATGAACGCCTCCAACAACTTGGCGTGTCGCATGACGTCATCGATATACTCGTCGATACGGCCCATCAAAACAACGCACTTGGGGCCAAAGTCACAGGCGGTGGCCTTGGCGGATGTATGATTGCCCTCGTCGAAACCGAGGAAGATGCCCTTCATTTACAAGAACAATTCATGAAACAAGGAGCGCAGGCGGTCTGGATTCAGTCGCTGGCGAAAAAGGAGAATACCAAATGACATCGAACATTGGAATCACGCGTGCGCATACGAATATCGCACTGATTAAATATTGGGGAAAGGAAAATAAGGAGCTCTTCATTCCGATGAATAGTAGCCTTTCTTTGACCCTCGAAGCCTTTTATACCGATACAAAAGTCGAACTCACAGACGCCTTAACTGAAGATGAATTCTATCTTAACGGGGTGACACAAGACGAAGCGGCGACGGCTAAAATCACGCGCTTCTTAGACTTGTTCCGCGCTGAAACAGGAGATACACGTCGTGCTCGTGTCGAGAGCCTAAACTTCGTACCAACAGCAGCAGGACTTGCGAGCTCTGCTTCCGCCTTTGCAGCACTGGCAGGTGCGATGAATGAGGCAACAGGTCTAAATATGCCTGCTCAACAATTATCGACTTATGCGCGTCGTGGTAGCGGTAGTGCTACTCGTAGTCTCTTTGGCGGATTTGTCGAATGGAACAAGGGTGACTCCAACGAAAACAGCATGGCTATCCCTGTCGACGATGCGAATTTTGACATCGGAATGATTATCATCGTCGTGAGCGCGGCAGAGAAGAGAATTTCCAGTCGTGCCGGAATGGAACTGACCGTTTCGACTTCTCCATTTTACGAAGGTTGGGTCACTTCAGCGGCGACCGATTTAGCCGATATCAAAGAGGCCATCAAGGACCGCGACATTCATCGTATCGGCTCTATTGCAGAATTTAACGGCATGAAAATGCACGCTACGATGCTGGCAAGTAACCCTCCATTCTGTTATTTTGAACCGGAAAGTATTATCGCCCAACAAACGATTCGCACGATTCGAGAAGAACGAGGTATCCCAGCCTACTTCACGATGGATGCTGGACCAAACGTTAAAGTTATCTGCAAGGCGAGTGATATTCCTGCAATTATGGAAGAGCTTGGCAAAGTATTCCCGAGTGAAAAACTCATCCCTACCCTGCCAGGAGAAGGCATTCGCACATTGACCGAAGACGAATGGAACGCTTCTCTTGCGACTTTCGAAGGGAAGTGAGCGCATGACGATTACTTCAAAAGCTCCCGGTAAACTCTTTATCGCCGGAGAATATGCGGTTGTCGAACCAGGAAACGGCGCTATTGTTGCGGCGGTATCACGCTACTTAACTGTCACTATCGACGAAGCTACTGATGTAGGAACCTTAACATCTACTCAAAATCCAGACGTGATTGTGGAATGGACGCGCGAAGGTGAACTGTTCAGCGCAAAGACAGACCATCCCTATGGCTTGGTTGAAGAAGCGATTCTAGTCGCAGAGCAATACGTTCGTGAATGCGGAATACTAACAAATGCCCTCTACTCGCTTTCGATTACAAGTGAACTCGATGACGCTAAGCGTGGCATTAAATACGGACTGGGTTCCAGTGGTGCTGTTGTAGTTGCAACGATTCAAGCTGTTCTTGATTTCTACGAGACTCCACGCACACCACTACTCATCTATAAGTTAAGTGTGTTAACGAATCTTCGCTTATCCCAACGTGGATCCTTTGGAGATATCGCCGCCTCTTCTTTTGGAGGAATGGTCTATTACACAAGTCCAGACAGAAGCGATTTACTCGTAAAATTACAAAGCCAAACTATCAAAGAAATTTGTGATAATGACTGGAAAGACCTCTTGATTGAACGTCTTCCAGAAATCCCAGACTTCACCCTCTTAGTAGGATGGACGGGACAAGTCGCGATTACCGATTCACTCATTCAAGCCACTGATAAGAAACGGAAAGTGGCAACGGATAGCGCCTTTTACAAGGAATTTCTTGTAAAGAGTCACGCCATCGTTCAAGGCCTACAAAGTGCTTGGAACAAACAAGACATACCGGCCTTACAAGAAGGCATTCGTTCTAACCGTGCACTATTAAATGAATTTGCACAAGTGATGCAGCTGGAAATCGAAACCCCTGCACTCCAAACACTCTGCAACCTCGCAGAACAAAATGGTGCCTGTGCAAAAACATCCGGTGCTGGTGGTGGCGACTGTGGCATTTGCTTTACACAAAACGAAACCGAGAGACAACAAATTGAAACTCAATGGGCCAAGGCTCAAATTCAAGTGCTTCCGATTGCTATCGCAGAAGCCTGGTAAAGGAGATTAATGATGGATTTATTTCAACAACAAATGAATCGAAAGGACGAGCATGTGGGGCATGCGAACCAGCAATACCGTGCAACGAGCGCTCCCGAGTTTGTGGAAACGCGCTTCGTGCATCATCCCTTCACAACGGTGGATGTGGCTGATGTGTCGCTTCAGACTAAGCTGGGTAACCTCACCTTCGATGTCCCATTTTTCATCAACGCCATCACGGGCGGAAGTCCACTCACGACTGCGTTAAACCAGCGCTTAGCCATCTTGGCTCGTGAAACAGGCATGACGATGGCGACAGGTTCGATGAGTATTGCGATGAAATTTCCTGAAAGTGCACAAAGCTTCAAGGTCATTCGTCAGGAAAATCCAAATGGAATCCTGTTCGCGAACCTTGGTGCGCATTACGATGCTGAGGCTACTAAACGCGCTGTCGAACTCATCGAAGCAAACGCGATTCAAATTCACGTCAACCGTGCACAAGAACTCGTCATGCCAGAGGGAGACCGCGTCTTTAGCAACTGGCTTAAAAACATCGAAGATATCGTCAAAGCGAGTGCCGTCCCCGTTATCGTAAAAGAAGTCGGATTCGGATTTAGCCGTGAAGCCATCGCGCAACTAGAGAATATCGGAGTTGCTGCTATCGACATTAGCGGTACTGGCGGTACGAATTTCGCCAAAATCGAAAACGGCCGTCGCAAAGAAGACAAACTCGATTTCCTAGAAGACTGGGGACAAACGACCTTGACGTCTCTTATGGAAGCCCAAGGAAGCCGCACCCCAATCATCGCTTCCGGCGGTGTGAAGACGCCGATGGACATGGCCAAATGCTTCGCTCTAGGAGCCAGCCTTGTCGGATTGTCTGGTGAAATGTTGCATCTCGTACGTAAAGACGACTCCCTTCCAGACGCCATCCATACGGTTCAAACATGGAAAGAGCAACTGACAACGATCTTAACACTTGTCGGTGCGGATAGTATTTCTAGTCTCCAACAAGCCCCTATCGTGGTCGCACCAAGCCTCCAAAACTGGTGTGATGCCCGCGGGATTGATTGGAAACATCTTGCACAACGTTAAAAGCAAAAAGAGCTTAGGCGATTGCCTAAGCTCTTTTCTATGTCTACGGGAAAAATAAGTAATGGATAATGCGCAGTACGTAGAAGAAAATCCCCACGATGAGTAAAATAACCATCACGACATGCACATACGGCCCTACTGGTGTATTCACGAAGTCTTGTAGCGCTGGAATTTTCGTATATAAGATAAAGTACAAGGCACTAATCCAAAACCCGAGTCCCAATAATCTTTTCATACGGCGTCCTTTCTATAAAACGAAGTACTGCATGATTAAGCTAGTGACAGTCACCATAAACCAAGTAGCTAAACCGGTTAAGATTGGTTTTGCCCCTGCTTCTTTGAATTGTTGGAAGGATACTTGCATACCGATACCTGCTAATGCCATCGCCATCAACCAGTTAGATGCTAATTTTGCATACGGTACAAGGGAATTTGGGAATAATCCCACACTTGTAATGATGGAAGCGACCATGAACCAAATGATAAACATTGGCACGATATTCTTCCATTGAACGCTTTGTCCTTCTTGTTTCATGCGACGTGCTTCGACAAATGATAATACGAGACAGGCTGGAACAATCATCAACGCACGAGTAAGTTTCACGATTGTCGCGATTTCTAACGCTTCTGCACTGTAACTTGCGCCGGCTGCAACTACGCTTGATGTATCGTTAATCGCTGTCCCTGCGAAAAGTCCGAATTGCGACGCGTCCATGCCCATCATATGTCCTAAGAATGGGAATAGGAATACCGCGATGACGTTGAATAGGAAAATGGTTGAAATTGACAACGCGACTTCATCATCTTCTGCTCTAATAATCGGTGAAGCTGCCGCAATCGCAGATCCCCCGCAAATCGCAGTCCCGAAACCAACAAGAATCTTCAGTGGACGAGACAATTTGAAGAAATTTCCTACAAGTAGCGCTGTTAGAAACGCAATCGAGATGGTCACAATCGTCACTGGGAACGATGATGCACCTGTTTGGCTCACCTGCGCAAACGACATTGTAAATCCTAGTGCGATAATGGAGTAATGTAATAATTTTTTCGCTGAATAATTGATCCCCGGTCTAAAATCACTTGGGATTTTCCAAAATTGGTTCAAGACCATCCCTAAAATAATAGCAAATACCGCACTCCCAATGACTGGGAATAGCTTATCGAGCATCACTGAGACAACCGCTATAGCAAATGTACACAACAATCCTTTTCTTTTTTCCATGAATGATGACATTTTATCAGATCCTTTCAATACTAAATCTTTACTAGTATAGCACACTCCGCCTTGATTTTCGCACACAAATTGAAAAAGTGCATCATCCTTTAAAATTAACCGTGTGCAATTCGACACGGTTTACTCCAATCAAAAACCGCTTTTACGATTCGTGGAGAAATTTCCTTAAAAATGGTACAATCACGGCAAAAGCATCCAAAGAAATTCAAGACGCTTATGCTGTTGTTGATTTCTATAATTTAGATTCGGAGGAAATGAAGATGGCGGAACAAATGGAAAAATACGAAGAAGTCTATTGGAAAACAATCGAATATGCCAAAGAGACCGCTAGAGAAGCTGGACTTAAAGAAGGTCAAGTTTTGGCATTTCTTAAAATGAATCTTCCTATCACAGAAATCATGAAACACACCGGATTATCTGAAGAAGAGATTCAAAAAATTAAAAATACACTATAACAAAAACCGCTTAGAATCGCACATCCATGCTGACTCTAAGCGGTTAATTTTTAGAATTGTTTTACGACAACCCCATCAGGAGTTCCTACAAGCACGATATCTGTCATGTTTGTGAAGAGACCTTGCTCTACCACGCCTGTCATGCCTTTGATTTTTTCTCCAAATGCGATTGGGTCTTTAATTGGATAGACATCCAAGTCGATAATGTAGTTTTTGCTATCGGTTAAGTAGCGTTCTCCGTCGCGTTCGCGGAAAGTTGGTTTGTATCCTAGCGCTTCAAAACGTTTAAATAATTGTTCTGATCCATACGGCACTACTTCCACTGGTAATGGGAAACGACCTAAGTAGTCGACCATTTTTGATTCGTCTACAATCCAAATAACACTTTTTGATTGTTCGGCAACGATTTTTTCGAATAATAACGCACCGCCGCCCCCTTTGATTCCTGAAAAATCTGGAGCAATTTCGTCTGCGCCATCGATTGTGACATCGATATAATCCACTTCATCCACGCTCTTCAACGGAATTCCAAGCGCTTCTGCTTGTTTCTTCGTTGCTAAAGAAGTCGTTACTCCCACGATTTCAAGACCTTCTTCTTTCACGCGGCGACCGATTTCTTCTACAAAATAGTAGGCTGTCGAACCCGTTCCTAGACCAACCGTCATTCCACTTTCTACATATTCTGCGGCTTTCTTGCCGACTAATTCTTTCATGTTCATTCAAGTTTCCCCCTGAGAAATGATCTATGTTGAGTATAGCATAACTGGCTTCCTCAAACTATCTCTTCTCGTAAATTTCTACTTCTTTTTATGCGATGTGGCTGCTTCTAAGGCGCGTTTTAAATATCGACCCGTATGGCTATTTTTATCCTTCGCCACTTCTTCAGGCGTCCCAGTCGCAATCACAAGTCCACCACCGCTACCGCCTTCTGGACCCATATCAATGATATAGTCAGCGGTCTTAATCACATCTAAGTTATGTTCGATGACAAGCACGGTATTGCCCGCTTCAACTAAACGATTCAACACTTCAAGTAGGCGTGCGATATCGTCTGTATGCAAGCCAGTTGTTGGTTCATCGAGCACGTAGAAGGTATTGCCTGTTGAGACACGTTGGAGTTCGCTGGCTAACTTCATCCGTTGCGCTTCCCCTCCAGAGAGCGTTGTGGCAGATTGGCCAAGGGTTACGTAGCCGAGTCCAACATCCTTAATCGTTTGTAATTTACGTTTGATTTTAGGTACGGCTTGGAAAAATTCCACCGCTTCTTCGACCGTTAATTCAAGAATATCCGCGATACTCTTTCCTTTGTATTTCACTTCGAGCGTTTCTGAGTTATAACGCGTTCCGTGGCACACTTCGCACGGCACATATACGTCTGGCAGGAAGTGCATCTCGATTTTCAGAATGCCGTCCCCTTTACAAGACTCGCATCGTCCACCCTTCACGTTGAAACTGAAGCGGCCTTTCTTGTATCCACGGATTTTTGCTTCGTTTGTTGTCGCAAATAAATCACGAATATCGTCAAATACACCCGTATACGTTGCTGGATTGCTTCGTGGGGTTCTTCCGATTGGGCTTTGGTCGATATCGATAATCTTATCGAGGCTCTCAAATCCAGAAATGCTCTTGAACTTCCCTGGTTTTTCCTTCGTACGCGTAATCTCACGCGCTAAAGCTTTCTTCAATACGCTGTTGACAAGCGAGCTTTTCCCAGAACCCGATACCCCTGTCACGGCCACAAAACGTCCAAGTGGCACATCCACATCGATGCCGCGTAAGTTATTTTCCGCAGCGCCTTCTATATGGATCCAGCCCTTATCTTCCCTGCGGCGTTCGCTTGGGACTGGGATGTATTTTTTACCGGCTAAATATTGCCCTGTCAGTGATTTCTTATTCTTCTCCACTTCTTTTGGAGTCCCAGCAGCGATAATCTCACCACCGAATTCACCCGCACCTGGACCGATATCAATCAAGTAGTCCGCAGCACGCATCGTGTCTTCGTCATGTTCTACGACAATTAAGGTATTTCCAAGGTCACGCATACTCTTCAATGACTCGATTAAGCGGTCATTGTCGCGTTGGTGAAGTCCAATCGATGGCTCGTCTAAAATATAGAGCACGCCAGATAGATTTGACCCGATTTGCGTCGCTAAACGAATTCGTTGTGCTTCTCCCCCTGATAACGTTCCAGCAGCACGACTCAATGTTAAATATTGCAAGCCAACATTGCGTAAGAACTTCAAACGAGAGCTTACTTCTTTTAAGATTGGAGCTGCGATTTGCTCATCAGTTTCGGATAAGTTTAAGTCTTTGAAGAAATCAATCTCATCATCTACAGACAGTGCCAACACTTCACTGATGTGTTTTCCTCCGACTTTGACAGAGAGTGCCTGTTCATTTAAACGGAACCCGTGACATCTCTTACACTCGGATTCGGTCATATATTGGCGCATTTGTTCACGCGTAAAATCACTATTGGTTTCATGGTAACGACGATCGACGTTCACGGCCACTCCTTCAAAAGGAATTTCCACATCACGCACGCCACCAAATTCATTTTCATAATGGAACTTGAAGGTCGCATCTCCTGAACCGTACAACACCATATTCTTTTGTGACTGTGTCAATTTCTCGAATGGAATATTCATCGGAATCTTGAACTGTTTACAAAATTGTTCCAACATCGTTGGATAATAGTTCGAACTAATTGGATTCCAAGGAACAAGCGCTCCTTCTTCCAGCGTTAAGTGTTTATCTGGAACAATTAAATCTAAGTCGACTTCAAGCTTCGACCCTAAACCGTCACACTCGGGACACGCTCCAAACGGCGCATTGAATGAGAAGAGACGTGGCTCTAATTCGCCCACCGTAAATCCACAAATCGGGCATGAATGGTGTTCGCTGAAGAGATGTTCTTCCCCACCAATCACATCGACAATCGCATAACCTTCCGCTAAACGAAGGGCAGCTTCAATCGAATCGAATAGACGTGAACGACTCTTATCGCTAACGACGATACGGTCCACGACGATTTCAATATTATGCTTCTTATTCTTCTCAAGATTAAATTCTTCAGTGACTTCATGCATCTCGCCATCCACGCGTACACGCACATAGCCGTCTTTTTGAATCTTCTCGAAGACTTTCTTATGCTCGCCTTTCTTCTGAACAACAACCGGCGCCAACACTTGAATCTTTGTCTTTTCCGGCATCGCCATAACGCGGTTTACCATTTGTTCCAAGGACTGGCTTTCAATCGGTGTGCCGTCATTTGGACAGATAGGTTTTCCTACACGCGCATATAATAAACGTAAATAGTCATTAATCTCCGTCACCGTTCCAACCGTTGAACGCGGATTACGGGACGTTGTTTTTTGGTCAATGGCAATCGCTGGACTCAACCCGTCGATACTATCCACGTCTGGTTTGTCCATTTGCCCTAAAAATTGACGTGCGTATGCAGATAGACTCTCTACATAACGACGTTGCCCTTCTGCGTATAATGTATCAAACGCAAGCGAACTCTTCCCTGACCCTGATAGTCCTGTAATCACGACAAACTTGTCACGAGGAATGCTCACATCAATATTTTTTAAATTATGAGATCGTGCACCATGCACGAAAATATGGTCTTTTGCCATTTAAATACCTCTTTTTTAATCGATACCTCTATTGTATCAGACTTTCTGTACACGAACAAATGTTCTTATAGTTTCACTTCGATTTCTACTGGACAGTGGTCGCTTCCTGTGACATCGCTACGAATGTCGACTTCTTTGAGAAGCGGCGCGAGCGCTTCGGACAGGACAAAATAGTCAATTCTCCATCCGATATTTCGTGCACGAGCACCACCCATGTAGCTCCACCAGCTATACGCCCCTACTGTGTCAGGATGTAAGTAGCGGAACGCATCCACTAAGCCGTTTGCGACAACTTTGTCGAATTTCGCACGTTCTTCTTTAGTGAATCCAGCATTATTCACATTCGTTTTTGGGTTGGCCAAGTCGATTTCCTTATGCGCCACGTTTAAGTCGCCACAGAAAATCACTGGTTTTGTCTCTTCTAGCTTCTTGATGTATGCGAGGAAATCATCTTCCCATACTTGGCGGTATGCTAGACGTGATAAGTCGCGCTTCGCATTTGGTGTATAGACCGTCACTAAGTAGAATTTCTCGAATTCGGCTGTAATCACACGTCCCTCTTGATCATGTTCTTCAATGCCGATGCCATAACTCACCGATAATGGTTTTACTTTGGTGAAGATGGCCGTTCCAGAATAGCCTTTTTTCACAGCCGAGTTGAAATACACATCATACTCGCTAAACTCCATCCCGAGTTCCACTTGTTCTTGTTGCGCCTTTGTTTCTTGTAGGCATAAAATATCTGGATTACTTTCTAATACATACTCTTGTAGAGCACCTTTATTTAATACCGAACGAATTCCGTTTACGTTCCACGTTGCTAATTTCATATTTTCCCCTCCATTACGTCCCTTCCATAGTAACAACTCTAGTGTCTTTTTGCGAATAAAAATAACCAGCAGAAAGCATTTCTGCCTCCTTCTGGTTATTTGAGTTTTTCTTTAAATTGTTTCAATGAACCTTGATTCTCTTCCGGCAAGCATACATAGAAGCTTGTTTGTCCGTTTTCAGATTCGGCATACATCATCCCGCCATGCGACTGTACAATGTTTTCGGCAATCGCCAGACCAAGTCCTGTTCCACCTGTTTCTTTGGAACGGGATGCTTCTGCGCGGTAGAAACGTGCAAAGAGTTGTTCCAACACTTCTTTCGAAATTGGATCTCCGGCGTTTCGAACAGCAATCGTAATGACACCATCTTTTTTTAAGACTTCCATCGTGATGACAGAACCTTCATGTCCGTATTTAATCGCATTCGATAACAGATTGTTAATCACGCGCACCATTTTCTCGGCATCGAGTTCAAGAACGACATCACGGTTATTCGGCAAGACTTCAATCGCCATTTTTCGTTTTTGCGCCTCGAGTTCGAAGTCCGCTGCTACTTGCTCTAAGAAATTCACGATTGGAATATCATTGAGTCTAAGTGGTGCTCCGTTTGGACGAGTTGTCGTATATTCGAATAAGTCGTCTACGAGTAATTTCATTTGTTCTGCCTTCGAATAGGCGATTTCCGCATAACGCTTCGCATCGGCGCTCTCTACATTGGGTTGATTAACAATCAGTCCAAGATACCCAAGAATCGATGTCAGCGGTGTACGAATATCGTGCGATACATTTGTAATCAGTTCATCCTTCGATTTCTCAATCGCACGTTCATCCTCTAGCGCATTCACGGTCGAATCGACCAAGCGGTTAATCGAGTTTACGACTTGCCCCATGTCTCCGGATAAACGGAACGGAATGCGTCGGTCATACTGTCCGTCCGCGATTAAATGCAACTCCTCCAAAATATGGTTTAACTGCATTTGTTGGTATCTTCGCATCAAGCGCCAGTAAGTAAATGCCACAGCAAAAACAACGGATGTAATCGTGAAGATATTTTTGTAGAACGCAATTTGCTCCCGCTCGATATGCCATACTTCACGAGCAGAGAACTCCACAGAAATAAACCCTGGCTCGTTAATCAGTTGGCTGACCATCACGAGAATCCCTAAGTATAAGAGGAATACGATACACAGCGTTACGATTCCTTCTAGTACAAGTTCGCTGACTTCCTTTGGCGTGAGCGTCAAGAGTGTCGGTTCGTTTTTGACTTTTCGAAATGGAAGAACTTGTTTCTTATTTGTCTTCAATCTTGTAGCCTACTCCCCATACTGTTTCAATGACTTTTTCTCCGCCAGTTGCTTCAGCAATCTTGTCGCGAAGGTGGCTTACGTGTACCATTACCGTTTTCGTTGAAACGATACTTTCTTGTTGCCATACCGTTTCAAAGATTTCATCTGCACTAAATACGCGGTTTGGATGGCTTGCAAGTAAGTATAGAATTCCGAATTCTAATACGGTTAATTGAATTTCAGTGCCATCTGTTGTTGTGACTTGGTGAGATTCTTTCTTGATTGTTAAAGGTCCGATGGTAATTTCTTCGTTAGCTGGGCCTTCTTGTGTAATCGTTGAGCGGCGTAATAATGATTTCACACGCGCGATGACTTCAAGTGGGTTAAATGGTTTTGTAACGTAGTCGTCGGCACCATTTGTTAAGCCTTGAATTTTGTCGATATCTGTTGATTTCGCGCTTAATAATAGAATTGGCAATTGTGCATTTTCTTTACGCACTTCATGCACCACTGAGATTCCGTCTAAGCGAGGCATCATAATATCCAAAATAATCATATCGATATCTGGATACATTTTTAATTTCTCAAGGGCTTGTTTCCCGTCATAGGCTTTTACAATTTCATAATTTTCGTTTTTTAAATAAATCGTCAATAATTCAACGATTTCGCGATCATCATCTACTACTAAAATTTTCATGAGCATTCCCTCTTTTCATTCTTTTTCTACCTTATCGTATTAAAAAACTATCTTTTTTGCTAGTAATTTTTACGATTCTTGACTTTTACTTAATAAATTCCTAAGAAATGGCTTAAAAACGGCCTCCAACACGACCATCACGCGAAGTTTTGTTATAATAAAACACGAAGAACTCTAAAGGAGAATCGTATGACTCAATCACCTATCCAACAGCAAACCATTCAATTGGTTGCGACTCAAATTCCAAAAACTGAAAAACTTGAAGAAATGCTGACGCCATTTGCACTCGATGAGACGCTGATTCGTCATCTCACAAAAGAAGAAGACGGGCCATTCGTTCACTTCTGGACGCTTGAAGATATCGTGATTCTTGGAATGACCGATACAAAGGTTCCTTATTTGGAACAAGGGCTAGAAAGACTGCGTGCCAACGGATTTACGCCGATTGTGCGTCAAGCAGGCGGGCTGGCCGTTGTGAGTAACGAAGGTATCTTAAACATCAGCCTACTTTTTAAAAATAAACAAATGCCGACGATTAACGAAGCATATGAATGGATGCAACAACTCATCCAGGAGACTTTCCCAGAAGCGAAGGCGCTTGGTGGAATCGAAGCTTTTGAAGTAGCCGATTCCTACTGCCCAGGAGATTACGACTTAAGCATTCAAAATCGTAAAATTGCCGGGATTGCGCAGCGCCGCTTAAAAGATGTCGTATGCGTTTCGATTTACCTCAGTGTCTACGGTGACCAAAATCGTCGGGGCCGTGTTGTTCGTGATTTCTATGCTCACGCACTTCAAGGCGAAGAGACGAAATGGCATTTCCCAGAAGTCAACGCCGACAGTATGTGGAATATTAGTGACGCGCTTGGGGTCGACCTTACGATTGAAGACGTGCAAGTTCGCATCCTACAAGCATTAACGAAACTTGGGTGCACGCTAGAAGAAAACGAAACAGACTTTATTCACACTCCAGATTTCCAAAAAGCACTTGAGCGTTTTGTGAAACGACAATAATCCGTCAAAAAACGCGGTATAAAAGCATTTTAACAGTCTGACCCTCTTGCTTTTCTACCGAAAATAGCATAAACTGAAAGTGCTTATGAGTATTATTCACAATCTAACCGAAAGAAGGCGTCAAACGCATGACTGAAGCATTTAAACGTGAAAAAGTATTTCGTGACCCAGTACACGATTATATCCACGTGCAACATCCAATTATTCTTGAATTAATTAATAGTCGTGAATTGCAACGACTCCGCAGAATTAAACAAACCGGAGCTTCCATGTATACTTTCCATACAGCGGAACACTCACGATTTTCTCACTCTTTAGGGGTATATGAAATCGCCCGTCGTATTTGCGACAACTTTGCTCGTAACTACGCAACAAAAGAAGAAGGAGACGGACTATGGGACGACAGCAACCGCCTTGTTGTACTCTGTGCTGCCCTCTTGCATGATGTTGGGCACGGACCATACTCACATACTTTCGAGAAAATCTTTGATACAAACCATGAACAAATCACTATCGACATCATCTTGTCTGAGGAAACGGAAGTCAATCAGATTTTACGTAAAGTCTCTTCTACATTTCCACAAGAAGTAGCCAGCGTGATTCAAAAAACACATCCAAACCCTCAAGTGGTTCAATTGATTTCGAGTCAAATCGATGCGGACCGTATGGACTACTTACTTCGTGACGCTTATTTCACAGGGGTGAACTACGGAACTTTCGACCTCACGCGTATTCTTCGTGTGATTCGTCCGTATAAAGGCGGCATTGCATTTACCTATTCAGGAATGCACGCGGTGGAAGACTACATCGTGAGCCGTTATCAAATGTACATGCAAGTGTACTTCCACCCAGTTTCTCGCGGGATGGAAGTCGTGTTAAATCATTTATTGAAACGCGCTTCGGCTTGCTACCACTCAGAATTGAATCCATTAAGACACTCTGCAACGTTCTTGAAACCTTTCTTCGAGGGAACATGGACATTGGAAGACTACTTACGTCTCGATGATGGCGTATTGAACACATACTTCTCTCACTGGTTACTAGAAGAAGATGCCATCTTGAGCGACTTGTCAGATCGTTTCATCAACCGTCGTCCGTTTAAATCAGTGCCATTTAACCGTACAAACGATGGCGCTCAAATCGAACGCATGAAACAAATCGTAGAAGAAGTTGGATTCGATCCAGAATACTACACTGCCATTAACAACAGTTTCGACTTACCATACGATTTCTATCGTCCAGATTCAATTAAACCAAGAACGCAAATTGAGCTTGTAGAACGCAACGGTAATATGGTTGAGTTATCTCAAGTCAGTTCGATTGTAGATGCTATTTCCGGAAAAGTACGTGGTGACGAACGCCTCTACTTCCCTCGCGAAATGGTAAGCGGCGAAATGCAAAACGGCCTCTTCATGGACGACTATGCAGAATTTCAAAATATCGCTGCACAGTTGGACGTGTTTTCTAATCAAATGAAATAACAGGATACGAGGGCGAACGCTCAGGACTGAATCACTGGACCGAAACGACGGAAGGAACGTGTAACGTTCTGCGTACGTTTCGGGAAGTGGATGTCAGTCCTGTGAGCCCGAGTTCAACTACGCAGGATGTGAGCATCCTCTACCAATTACTTTTTATAAATAAAAAACACAATATACTTTATAAGGTATATTGTGTTTTCCATATTTTACGGAGCTCTCCGAAAGATTTCCGTAATGGAATCATGTAAGAGCATTGTATTTTTGCTCAGATTCTTATTTTAAAGACGTCCAATTATCCAGCTCAAAAACACTACTTAACGCTATTGAACAATTTTCAAGGAGGAACTATGGCTATCAAATTAATCGCCATCGATATCGACGGCACACTTATCAATTCAAAACGCGAAATCACACCACGAGTAAAGGCTGCTTTAAATGCCGCTAGCGCACAAGGAGTCTATGTGGTTCTTTGTACAGGACGCCCATATCCTGGTGTAGAAGGATTGCTTCAAGAACTTGACCTTGTGAACGACCATGACTATGTTGTGACTTACAACGGAACTTTGGTGCAACAAACGGGTTCGAAAAAAGCACTCGTTCGCTTCTCAATGACACATGATGACCTAGAGCGCGTGAACGACTACGCTACAAAATACAATGTGCACTACCACGCCATCGACGAAGAAGCGATTTACGTTCCAACTGCAACAGTTGGTAAATACTCGATTCATGAAAGTGAACTTGTAGGGATGCCAATCGTGCACCAATTATACAAAGATATTCCAACCGATAAAGAATTCGTCAAAATCATGTTTGTAGATGAACCTGAAGTGTTAGAAGAATTAATACCAAATCTTTCTGACGACTTCAAGAGCCGCTACAACATTTTCCGTAGTGCTGGCTTCTACCTCGAAGTGATTCACCCTGAAGCGAGCAAAGGCAAAGCCGTGCATCATCTAGCCGATAAACTTGGCCTTACACGCGATGAAGTAATGTGCCTTGGCGACCACGAAAACGATCGTGACATGATTGAATACGCTGGTCTTGGCGTTGCGATGGGAAATGCAATTGATTCGATTAAGGAAATCGCCAACTTCGTGACAACAACCAACGATGAAGATGGCGTTGCTGTGGCCGTTGAGAAATTCGTACTAAACAAGGAGAACTAGTCATGCGTCATGAGATGACTCTTTTCCCAAAACCGTACGCTTCCATTGCCTCCGGACAAAAGACGATTGAACTTCGTCTCTACGATGAGAAGCGTCAATCGATTCACATTGGTGATCACATTCGATTTACTAATACCGAGGATGCTTCGCAAACGACACTCTGCGAAGTGGTTCAGTTGTATGTCTTTAAAGACTTTAGAGAACTGTATGAAAAACTTCCGCTACTACAATGTGGGTATACTTCAGAAGATGTGGACGATGCACATCCCGACGATATGTTGACTTACTATTCGAAGGAAAAACAAGCACAATACGGTGTTGTCGGCATCGAACTCAAACGTTTATAACAAAACGAGCCTCATTAGGCTCGTTTTTCTTTATTATTTTTAGGAATAGTGACGTAGATTTCCTGAAAGAAGATTGATTTTTAGCCTTTCTTAATAAAATCAGGAACATTCTTTTGATTTTCAAGGTTTTATTTGCTGTTTTCCCGAATATTACAGGTTTAAAAAATTGTAATTTCCGTACTTTTGTGTATACTATAATAGTGTCTTAAACAAAAAAAGGAGGACGAGGCAATGAAATTAAAAAGAAGTGAACGTTTAATCGATATGACACAACGTCTATTAGATAACCCACATACGTTAATCTCATTAACAACATTTACAGCGTTGTATCAGTCCGCAAAATCTTCTATTAGTGAGGATATTGCTATTATCAAAAAGACTTTTGAAAAGCAAGGTGTAGGGATTATTCGTACAGTGCCGGGTGCTGCTGGGGGCGTGATTTTTGTTCCGAAAATCAAACGCGAACAAGCATTGGCTGCTGCGGAAAAACTAAAAGAGCAAATGAACGATGCAAGTCGCTTGTTGCCAGGGGGATATATTTACCTTTCTGATTTACTTGCAAAACCAGATGTATTACATGATTTAGGGAAAATGATTGCATCTGCTTATGAAGATAAGAAAATCGATGCGGTTATGACGGTTGCAACAAAAGGGGTGCCTATCGCACAAACAGTTGCCAACTACTTAAACGTACCATTCGTTATCGTACGTCGTGATTCAAAAATTACGGAAGGTTCTACTGTAAGTATTAACTACGTATCAGGCTCTTCTTCTCGCGTTGAGAAAATGGAATTATCAAAACGTACCTTAGCCAGTGGATCAAACGTATTAATCGTCGACGATTTCTTGAAAGCCGGCGGTACAATCAACGGTATGCGTAGCCTTATCCAAGAGTTTGATTCAACAACAGCTGGTGCCGTTGTATTCTGTGAATCAGGGGTTTCAAACCACAACGTAACAGACTATTCTTCAATCATCAAAATTACAGAGATTGATACCGAAGCACAAACGATCAAAGCAGAACTTGGTAACTTCTTTGATACGCATGAATTTTTATAAGATAAAATGAAATAAAGCGAAGAGCCAAATTGGTTCTTCGCTTTTTTGTGTACTCTGCAATTACCATATATGGTAATTTCGTTAAATTAGAAATAAGAATAACGACCACAATGGCAATACTGCTAAGTAAGCAATGGTTGTCATCGTCACCACATTCGTCGCAAAATCGACATCTCCATCGGCTTCGGCTGCCAAGATTGGCATAATCACGAGTGTTGGAATGGTCGACTGAATGATAAAGGTTTCTTTTAATAAGGGATTATCCGCTCCTCCAACAAGTAACACCAGTACCATTATGATTGGGAAAATAATAAAGCGCCCTGCTAGAGCAAGGACGGTATCGCGGTCGATGCGCAACGTTCCAAGACCACTTTGTTCGAGATTAATCCCGATATACATAAGCGACAATGGCGTCACTAAACTTCCTACTATACTAATGGAATTTTGTGCAAATGATGGAATTGGAATTCCAAGTGCCACAACTGCTAATGCCACCAAGAACGCAATGAGCGGTGGCGAACAAAGGCTCTTCCACTCGATTCCTTTGTTTTTGGTTCCATCAGGACGGTCAATCGCTACGACATAAGTCCCTACGGTGAAAATCGACAATGTATTAATCACGTAGTAAACCAAAAAATACGGCATCGCTTCTTCTCCAAAAAGAGAGAGGTTCAGCGGCAATCCCATAAAGACGGTGTTCGCATTCACGAATGTATTGAGCATCACCCCGCGTCTTCCAACCGGAACTTTGAACAAAACTACAGCGCCCCATGCCACGATGTACCCTAGAATCACCGTAATCAACGGATATAGACTCGCTCCAAAGAAGCTCACGAGTTGTTCTTTTGTTATAAATTTTAATACTGAAACAAAGATGGATGCTGGCAAAGCAATCTTCAAAATCAAATCCGCAATGCTCTTACTGAATCCTTCCTTAAACCATCCCTTGGCCTGCAAGAGATAGCCGAGTGCGATGACCGCAAGTATCGTCACCATACTCGATAACGCCTGTATAATCACATGCTTGTCCTCCAAAAATAGTTACTTTTTTACAGATTCTTCCGATTCAATAATGTAAAGGTTAAGTAATCTGTAACAATTGTCTGCAGTCTTTCGTTATATCCACAATCCCCAAAAGCGTAGTTAATCACCATTCCTTGTAAAAACAAATAGGTTCCTCGGACAATATTGAATAATTTTTCTTCACTGATTGAGTGAGGTAATACTGCTTCAATTAAAGATTTTAGTATGTTGAAACTCTTCATTCTTAACTGATTAATTGGTTTTGTGAATTCGGGTAAATCAACTTCTTCCCCTTCAACAATAAATAGAAGCTGATTAGAACTCGCATATTGAAATCCAAAGCGAATAAAATGATGGCAAACTCCTAATAATCTATCCTCTACACTCTCGTTCGATTGATAGATTTCTAAAAAAGTTTGATATAACTTTTCTAGTGGGGCACTGGCAACTTCAAACAGAATTTCATCCTTATTTTTGAAATAAAGATAAATGGTTGTATGAGAGCATCCTGCACGTTTGGCAATTTCTCGAATCCCAACCTCCTGAAAAGATTTTTCTGCAAAAAGACTACTTGCCGCTTCTAAGATTCTATCCCTTGTTAACTGTTCTGAAACCATTCACTTTTCTCCATTTCTTGCAATGCATTCTTCACTTCTCCACCATGAGCAACAGAAAGTATAGCTTGGCTATATTCTTTTAATACGGAATGAGCTGTCTGTAAAGCTTTCGGCATATCTGTTGTATATTCTTTCATTGGTGCGCTTAACACTCCCGCTCTGTCCGTCGTCAGAAGATCTCCTCCAATTAATAGATTATCTTCTGAATGATAATAACAGGTATGTCCCGGAGAGTGCCCTGGTGAATGAATTGCTTTGAGCCCTGCTTGTTCTAACAACTCATTTGACTCGGGAGTTCCTAGTTCAATGAAATCCTGCTTTTTAAAAGTTATTGGCTCTAGCTTTTCTCGACCAGGATATGGTTTTTCTCCTGAGACAAAAGGGATTTCTCTGCTGTCGATAACAATAGGAAGATTTGGTAATAGTGTTTTTAATCTTGGAATTCCCCCAATATGGTCAGAATGCCCATGCGTTAAAATTACTCCAGAAACTCTTTCCTTATCATAAAAATTACGAACAACATACTCTGCCATTCGGGGTAATAATTTAGCTAAACCACTATCAATCAAGAAGTATTGGTTATTCTTTTCAACAACCCAAATACTAACAATGAATATCCCAATATCAAACTCGAATTTTTCAATATGTGGACTAATTCTCTTTCTCTTTGAAATTAAACGATATATCAATTGATTCATTTCAACACCTCAACTGTCGATACTAACCACTGGTTACCGCTTAGTATAAACCCTTTTTCCATTCAATTCAAGAAATAAAAAAAGCCTACCAAATCAATGGTAAGCTTTGTTCATTATGCTTTTTTACGGAAGGCACTCACGATAAATGAGATGAATAAAATGACAAGGAACACACATGTAATCGCGGCTCCCGGAGGCGCTTCGTAAATATAGGAAGCTGAAAGTCCTGCAAAGAATCCAATCAGACTGATGATAATCCCGCCGATAATAACGCCATTAAACTTACTGCTTACTCGAAGCGCTATTGACGCTGGCAGTACAATAACGGCTGACACTAGAAGTGACCCTGCGATTGGCATCATCACTGCAATCACAACTCCTGTGATAATTGTAAAGAGGTTCGTCATCAAGCGGACGGGTAATCCTGCTGTCATCGCTGTATCTTCATCAAACGATAATACATATAGTGGTTTACGGAAAATCACGTATAGCCCCACTACGACAACTGCTAGTAGAATCATAATCATCATCTGTTGTTGCGTAATCGTCACGATAGAACCGAATAAGAACTGGTCCACACTTAATGTTGAACGTCCCTTTTGCATATTCATCAGGATGAGGGCAATCGCCATTCCTCCCGACATCAGAATCGCAACGGTAATTTCAGAATAGCCTCTAAAGTATTTTCCAATCGCTTCGATGAAAACTGCTGCGATAATTACCACAATCAGCGTTGTAAGTGTTGGATTCATCCCCAAAAGAAATCCTAGCGCTACCCCAACAAGGGACACGTGCGACAAGGTGTCGGCCATCAGCGACTGTCTTCTAAGAATTAAGAACAATCCAAGAATTGGCGTGATAAAAGCCATCGCTATTCCTGAGATGAATGCTCTTTGCATGAAACCATAGAAAAACATCTCCATGGAGAATCCTCCTTTCGTTGCAGATGGATATGTTTATCCACGTATTGTTCAAGCGCTTCTTCCTCATGAGTGACCATTAAAATGGCTTTCCCGTGATGAGCGCATGCGTGGTGTAATAAATGATAGAATCTCTCGCGCGACGCCTTATCCATACCGGCAGTTGGTTCATCGAGGACAAATAAATCTGGGTCTGTCGCAAAAATTCGCGCTAAACAGATTCGTTGCTTTTGCCCTCCTGATAAATCTCCGATACGTTTATGACGCTCATCCCACATTCCTACGGATTTAAGAGAGCGTTCGATATGTTCATGATCTTCTGCATTTAATTTTTTGAACCAGCGCCCTTGTTGATAACGACCTGACGCCACAAGTTCATACACATTTGATGGGAACCCTACATTAAAAGAAGAAATCTGTTGCGGAGCGTATCCAATCGATAACTTCTCGCCATTGCTATTTTTCTTTGCAATAGTGGCTTTCCCACTCTTTGGTGTTAAGAGTCCTAAAATATTTTTTACTAAAGTAGACTTCGCTGCTCCGTTTTCCCCTGTCAAAATCACAAACTGACCTGGTTCCACCGTAAAGCTAATATCTTCAAGTACTGTCTCTTGTTCATATGAGAAAGAAAGATGTTCTACTGAAATATAACTCATACCTTTCTCCTTTCTAAATCGTAGTGATTCTTTTTTATACAATGGATAGAATAGCATATTGAGTGCACTCCGTCAATGTTTCGGGCTTTGGAAGCATCATCTGAAAACAAGGCGGACCAGCGATTGTAACGTTCATTTTACTATTTGTTTTATAGTTTAAATAGCATCTTTAAGAATTATTGGGAAATTTTACCAATAATTCTTTTTTTATATTGCCTTTTGGATTTCAGAGTGATATCATTTGGATATCAAATAGACAAAGGAGTCTTTTTTATGAACGAAAAAATTTTAAAAACAAAGTCTAACGGTTTTGCTGCGTTGTTTAGCATTTTACTTCTACTAATTCTTTCAGTTGTGGGCTTTATTTCCTCAATTGCGTTGATAAGAAATGAAGGCCTACAAGTAGTTTGTATCCTTCTCAGCATTCTAGTATTTATCAGCAGTCTTATCCTTTTTGGAGGACTAAAAGTTGTTAAACCTCAAGAAGCGATTGTTTTGACGCTCTTTGGGGAGTACACAGGAAGTATTAAAGAACCTGGCTTCTATTTTGTAAATCCATTTAGCGTGTCTGTAAACCCTGCTGCTAAAACAAAATTAGGCCAAAGCGGTGACGTCGACCGTCAAAGTACTCCTGTCACTATTAGCACTACAGGCGGCGTTGAAGCTAACTTAAATGCCTTAAATAAACAAATTTCTCTAAAAATTATGACGTTAAACAACTCTCGTCAAAAGATTAACGATTGCCTAGGAAACCCTGTTGAAATCGGAATTGCTGTAACTTGGAGAGTGGTCGATACGGCTAAAGCAGTCTTCAACGTAGATAACTACAAAGAATACTTATCTCTTCAATGTGATAGCGCTCTTCGTAATATTGTGCGTATTTATCCATATGATGTAGCTCCAAACGTCGACACAACAGGTGACGGTATTGCCGATGAAGGTAGCTTACGTGGTTCAAGTGAAGTCGTTGCAAAACGTATTCGCGATGAGATTCAAGCACGTGTTGAAAATGCAGGTCTTGAAATCATCGAAGCACGTATCACTTACCTTGCTTACGCTCCAGAAATCGCTGCAGTAATGCTTCAACGTCAACAAGCTTCTGCAATTATTGACGCTAGAAAGATGATTGTAGACGGTGCTGTTGGAATGGTTGAAATGGCGCTAGAACGCTTAAGCGAAGGAGAACTCATAGAACTAGATGAAGAACGTAAAGCTGCGATGGTCTCTAACTTATTAGTTGTTCTTTGCGGCAATCATGATGCTCAACCAATCGTTAACACAGGAAGCCTATACTAACGATGGCTGATTTAAAGAAAAAACAAATTCCATTACGACTGTCATCTAAATTATATGCTGCTATCGCATCATGGGCAGAAGATGATTTTAGATCAGTCAACGGACAAATCGAATACTTATTAACAGAATGTGTGAAACAACGTAAGAAAGATGGTAAATACGTCTCTGAAACCATTGACGAACCATTTGAAATCGATATTGAATAACAAAAAGGATGGACGAAATTCGTCCATCCTTTTTTCTATTTATTCAAATTGTCAGCAGGTCGTTGATTGCTCCAACCAAAAGAAAATTAAATTTAAGCACCATGATTACGAAGAATCGTGCGGATTTTATAATCGTAGTAATGCGGAATAGCATTAAACGCGAGGGAGAAAGACAGAAACACCCTAGATACATTATTGTATCTAGGATGTTTCGTTTTCTTTCCCCCACAAAGTTGAATAGGTATGAGCAAGCTGTTTACAGTGAAGCTCATACCATTCAACCACTGTGCTTAGCTGGAGTTAGGAATTTATTCCTTACTCCAGCTTTGAGGCTTTAAAGGTGAGAGACTTCGGCTCGAACCGGTGCCCCATTACAGCGATTATAAACAAATCCGCAAGGATTCGCAGTAATCATAAAACAAACTTTTATTGTTTAATTTTCTTTTGGCTATGCAGTGGTTTAGCGAAAATCATACGACCTGCTGCAGTTTGAAGGGCGCTCGTTACGACCACTTCAATCTCTTGGTTCATATAATATTGTCCATCTTCCACGACAATCATCGTACCGTCATCCAAGTACGCAACCCCTTGTTGGCGCTCCGTTCCCGATTTAACCACTGTCGTCTTCAAGGTTTCCCCTGGAATCACAACTGGCTTGATGGCTTGCGCTAACGCATTAATATTAAAGACTGGCACATTTTGGAACTCGCTGACTTTATTTAAGTTAAAGTCGTTCGTGATAATAATGCCATCAATCGCCTTTGCCAAGCGAATTAACTTGCGGTCTACTTCATTAATATCGTCATAGTCTCCATCGTAAATTTCTACTTTAATATTCTCTTCTTTTTGAAGAGCGTTTAAAATATCTAATCCACGGCGCCCTCTCACACGCTTCAAGCTATCGGCGCTATCGGCGATATATTGTAATTCATTCAGTACAAATACTGGAATCACGAGGACCCCTTCGATAAAGCCTGTTTTAGCGATATCGTAAATTCGTCCATCGATAATGACGCTTGTATCAAGTAGTTTGTATTTTCTGAAGTTATCTCCTGCTTTACGTTCAAGCACTGGAGAATCCTCCGTTTTCTTTCTTGTCCCCGTAAAAGCTTTTAAAATATCTTCACGACGCGTCGTTCCGACATAAAAGCCAAGGTACCCAAAGATAATACTTAAGGCGATTGGTAAAGCTTGCGTAATTGCTGGAATTTGTAAATTAGTAAATGGCAATCCAACGAGCCATGCGACTAAGAGTCCAATCAGTGCACCAATCATTCCAAAGAGTAAATAGCTCACGGAAAGTTGGCTAACGAGTTTTTCAAGTCTACGAATGCCCGCTAAAATCGGATCCGTCACGAATAGGGAAATAAAGAATAGAATAATAGCACCTAACAAAATATTCGTAACTTGCGATGTTAACCATTCATTCGTAATGTTGAATGCTTGCCATAGACTTGGAAAGTACGTTGCACCTAAAGACCCTCCGAGCAATACGAAAATCAGTTGCAATAACTTTCTTCCGTATGCTCGAAATTTTTTAGGTTGTTCCATAACAATTCTCCTTTCTAATTTTCTTTTCCGAAGGCTTTGTAAATAGCTTCTTTGACAGAAGATACTCCAACGACTTCAATATTTTTTGGAAGTTCCCATCCATCTAAATTATTTTTTGGAATAAAGACACGCTTAAACCCGAGCTTTTCAGCTTCGCGAACACGGTCATAGACACGATTCACTTTACGAATTTCACCAGTCAAGCCGATTTCTCCGATAAAGCAATCACCCATCTGCGTTTCTTTTTCCTTGTAGCTTGAAACAATACTCATTGCAATCGCTAAGTCGACTGCGGGTTCGTTGAGTTTCAAACCACCTGTTGATTTAAAGTAAG
The DNA here is from genome assembly GCA_963521405.1 of uncultured Streptococcus sp. Lineage (GTDB taxonomy): Bacteria > Bacillota > Bacilli > Lactobacillales > Aerococcaceae > Granulicatella. The sequence continues at coordinate 3,081 of CAUQUY010000006.1, read as the reverse complement.
CATCTTGGTTTTGTAATAGAAGTCCTGCACGTTTCTCAAGCACCGCCATCAAGAGCGCTACACGATTATAGTCCAAACCACTTGTCGTACGACGGGCATTCCCAAAGGCCGTTGGTGACAATAAGCATTGCACCTCGGTTAAAATTGGCCTTGTTCCTTCAAGAGACACGACAATCGCAGAGCCTGTTGCGCCTGCAAGACGTTCTTCTAAGAAGACTTCGGAAGGGTTCGTTACTTCGTTCAGCCCTTCTTGATGCATTTCGAAAACGCCAATCTCGTTGGTGGATCCAAAACGGTTTTTCACGGAACGAAGCACGCGGAAGCTATGATGTTTATCCCCTTCGAAATAAAGAACGGTATCCACCATATGTTCCAACATACGTGGCCCTGCTAATGCTCCTTCTTTTGTCACGTGACCTACGATAAAGATGGCAATCTGATTGAGCTTTGCTAGTCGCATCAATGTAGCTGTCGCCTCACGAACATGAGACACACTTCCTGCAACCCCATTTGCTTGCGGATGTGTCATCGTTTGAATCGAGTCGATAATGACATAGTCTGGTTTCAATGCTTCCACTTGCGCAACGATATCTTCTAGGTTTGTTTCAGCGTAAATATAAAATCCGTCTGCTTGCATCCCGAGACGCTCCGCACGCATTTTAATTTGAGACGCACTTTCTTCTCCCGAGACATAGAGAACCGTTCCTTGTGTTTGTTGTAATTCACTAGACACTTGTAATAATAAGGTAGATTTCCCAATCCCTGGGTCCCCACCAATTAATACTAGAGAACCTGGAACCACGCCACCTCCGAGCACACGGTCCAATTCGCTAATGGATGTTTTCACACGATTTACGCGTTCATACGAAACCTGGTCTAATCGCATTGGTTTTGTCTTATGTGCTTCTTCTGAATGTTGCACTAAGGAAGGACGTTTCGCATTGCTCGTCGTTTCCTTGAACTCTTCCATCGTAGACCAGTTCCCACAGTTTGGGCATTTCCCTAAATATTTTGGTGAATTATATCCACACTCTCTACATACAAAACTTGTGGCTGCTTTTGCCATTTTGGCTCCTTTCTAACGAACGCCAGAAGAACCAAAGCCGCCTGTACGTTCATTCATATCGTTTTCTTCATCCGCATCCGCTTTTAAGAACGGTAGGAAGATTCCTTGGCCGATACGATCGCCTTTTTTTATTTCTTTATCGAATAATCCGAAGTTTAATAATTGGAAGTAAATATGCCCTTCATTGTCAGGGTTGTTGTAGTAGTCGCTATCCACGATTCCCACACCGTTTGGTAAGACAAGGAAGTGTTTCAATGGGTTACTTGAACGGTTCGCCAATTGTAAGTACTCATCTTCTTGCATATAAGACTTGATTCCCGTTGGAACAAGCACTGGTTTTAAGACTTTTTGCTCTTTCGCCAATTCTTCTTCTACTTTTTCTTTATCCGTTGTATAAATCCATTGTTTTAATTGAGTGGCTGCAAATTTGAAAAGCATTTTCCAAATGCTTGGTAATACGATATCTTCGGCAGCTTCGAAGTCATATCCTGCTGAATGTTTTGTCGAACGTTTTGGAACAGTGATTCCTTTTCCTTCATAAGCAGATACGATTTCAAATCCACGTTTTCTTTCCATTTCATCACCTTTTTCATGTAAGTTTCTAACCTCTATCATAACATTGTTTGCCACGTGTTGCATCCTTCTCAATACTTTTTTACTTCTTTATTATAAGTTACGTCCAAATTTTAAAAATAAGGGACACTTTTTGGGCAAAGTGCACAATTTTTACAGTCGTTTTTGTGCAACCTTCCCCTATCTCTTTCCCCCTATAAATCGTAAACTGTTACTGTAAAACAAATTATAGGGGGAAATCCTAATGGTAGAAATGCAATTAAATCATATTCACAAAAAATATGACAACGCGGAAAACTATTCCGTAACAGACTTTAACTTACACATCAAAGACCGCGAGTTCATCGTATTCGTAGGTCCTTCAGGATGCGGTAAATCAACAACTCTTCGTATGATCGCTGGTCTTGAAGATATTTCTGAAGGGGAATTAAAAATTGGCGACGTTGTAATGAACGACGTAGCTCCAAAAGACCGTGATATCGCCATGGTATTCCAAAACTATGCCCTATATCCTCACATGAGTGTATATGACAACATGGCATTCGGTTTGAAATTACGTAAATACGACAAAGCTGAGATTGACAAACGTGTTAAAAACGCAGCTGAAATCTTAGGATTAGCTCAATACTTAGAACGTAAACCAGCAGCTTTATCTGGTGGTCAACGTCAACGTGTGGCTTTAGGACGTGCGATCGTTCGTGATGCGAAAGTATTCTTAATGGACGAACCTCTTTCTAACTTAGATGCTAAATTACGTGTTGCGATGCGTGCTGAAATTGCGAAATTACACCGTCGTTTAGAAACAACAACAATTTACGTAACTCACGACCAAACAGAAGCGATGACAATGGCTGACCGTATCGTAATCATGAAAGATGGTTTCGTACAACAAATCGGTTCACCACAAGAAGTGTACAACACTCCTAACAACGTATTCGTAGCTGGATTCATCGGATCACCAGCAATGAACTTCTTCAATGTAACATTAAACGATGGCGTGATTTCAAACGGTAAAGGTTTATCATTACAATTACCTGAAGCGAAGAAAAAACTTCTTGAAGACAAAGGTTACAACGGAAAAGAATTAATCTTCGGTATCCGTCCAGAAGATATCAAAGGTGCTCAAATCGCTATCGATACTTATCCATCAGCAACAGTGAAATCAGAAGTTGTTGTATCAGAATTACTTGGTGCAGAAACAATGCTTTACACTCGTGTTGACGATACTGAATTCGTATCTAAAGTGGATGCTCGTGACTTCCACAACCCAGGCGAAACAGTCGAATTAGCATTCGACTTAAACAAATCTCACTTCTTCGACAAAGAAACTGAGGAAGTTATTCGCTAAGAATAAACTACAGAAACTACAAAAGCTGACAGCTCAAATGGGGACTGACCCCAAAAAGTGAGAATTTAATAAAAACACCCTAGGGCTACCGTCT
>CAUQUY010000005.1:0-43110 GCA_963521405.1 uncultured Streptococcus sp. | reverse complement strand
TGTACCAAATCCAACTTGGAGGTGTTTTTATTTAATTCTCATTTACGGGGGTCAGCGCCTGGAGAGGGCTTGGGGTTAGTTTGTGTAGTAAAGGTTTGTGCCAGCAAATTGTGGTTCGCAGGTCACCATGATTCCTAGGCTTCGGAAGGTGTCTTCGTCGGCTTTTTGAAGGATGACGGTGCTGTGTGCTTGTAAGTGGCGCAAGTTTTGTAATTGGTTTTTGGCAGCTTCTGCGGCAGGGTTAGTGACTGCTGAGATGCTGAGTGCGATTAAGACTTCTTTGCTATCGAGTGAGCGGCGTTGGTGTTTTAGAACGTCGCTTCCGAGTTGTCCAATCGCATTTAAAATGACTGGTGGTAATAAATGGATAGAGTCACCAATTTCTGCTAATTCCTTAATGCAGTTGAGTAGGCAGGCTGCGCTGGCTGTCATGGTGTCTGATTGTTTTCCTGTAATGATTTTGCCGTTTGGAAGTTGTAAGGCTACAACTGGGACTTTGGCTTCAGCTTCTTTTTTAAGAGCGGCTTTTACAACTGGACGGTCTTGTGGAGAGAGTCCACTTTCTTCCATGATGTATTTGCCACGTTGAGCTGCTTCCAGTGTTCCGATTCCGCGTTTGTAATCGCATTGGCCTGCGTAGTAACGGCGGATGATTTCTTGGTTGGAAGCTTCGCGAACGACTTCATCATCAGTGATAGCAAATCCGACACGGTTCACGCCCATATCTGTTGGAGAGTTGTAAGGGATTGGGGCGTCGCCGTAAATCTTCGTCAAAATACGACGGAGAAGTGGGAAGGCTTCGATGTCTCGGTTGTAGTTCACGGTTGTTTCACCGTATTTTGCAAGGTGGAAGGTATCAATCATGTTGACATCTTCTAAGTCTGCAGTGGCTGCTTCATACGCCACGTTAACTGGGTGATTTAATGGTAAATTCCATACAGGGAATGTTTCGAATTTAGAATAGCCGGCACGACGTCCACGTTTTGTTTCGTGATACAACTGGCTTAAGCAAGTCGCTAGTTTTCCGCTGTTGGCACCAGGAGCGGTTACGACGACAAGTGGGCGAGTCGTTTCGATAAATTCGTTTGCGCCATATCCTGCGTCACTAACGATGGTTTCGACGTCCATCGGATAGCCTTCTGTGTAGCCGTGCGTGTATACTTTAATTCCGCGACGTTCGAGTGAGTTTTTGAATTGCGTTGCAGCAGGTTGCCCTGTGTAACGAGTGATGAGGACGCTGTTAATTTTAAGGTCCCAATAGTGAAGGTCGTCCATTAAGCGAAGAACATCTTGGTCATATGTGATTCCAAGGTCACCGCGGATTTTATTTTGTTCGATATCGCCTGCGTACACGCAAATAATAATCTCTGCTTGGTCGCGTAGGCGGTGAAGTAATTTGATTTTTCCATCTGGATCGAATCCTGGCAATACGCGCATCGCGTGGAAATCACCGATTAACTTGCCTCCGAACTCTAAGTATAGTTTGTCATAAGCGTTGACACGTTGAAGAATGTATTGACTTTGTTCTTCAAGGTATTTTTCGCTATCAAATCCTAATTTCATAGAACAACCCCCTTAATTTCATTTCAGTAGTATAGCATGAAAAAAAAGGGAATTCTATAGAAAATGACGGCTTTTTGGCCCATAGGAAAAAGAGTTGCAAGTGCCATAATGACAGAGTAGAATAGTAATGGACTCACTCAAAATAACGGAGGATTTTCGTATGAAAAACATGTTGGATTATATTAAAGAGTTTGGGCACGTTTCGTTTGAAGAAAGAGCCTTTTCTGAAATCGACGCATTAGTTTTAACGGAATTAGAGTATTTACCACTTGAAAAAGTTGTTCCTAGCGATGAAAATGGTGAACATTTTGTCACAGTGAAAGAAATCGCCGAGTATATGCAGGAACATAAACAAGAATTATTCGATGAGAATCCAATGATGATAACAGAGGAGCGGCATGAAGTATCGCAAGTGATTGCGGATGCACCTCGCTATCAATCGTTGAAATTCTTCGGTGTGGTAAGCGTTTGGGATAAAGATACAACAAAACAATTTGCAGCTGTCACGGTGGAAGTAGAACCTAGTGTCAGACTTGTTGTGTTTAGAGGGACGGATGAAACGCTGATTGGCTGGAAGGAAGACTTCCTAATGACGTATTCACCACTTGTTGCGGCTCAGACGGATGCCAAGGAGTATTTAGCCAAACAAGCCAGTCTATTTGATGGGGACTTAATGGTTTCGGGACATTCAAAGGGTGGTAACTTAGCCATTTATGCTGCGGCTACTCAGGAGGAAGACGTGCAACTGCGCATTGTCGATATTTTCTGCTTTGATTCTCCTGGATTGTACCGTTCTGTACTTGAAACAAAAGGATATCAAAATATAGTGCCATTAGCGATGCGTTATATTCCACAAGATTCACTTGTTGGATTAATGCTAGAATCCGAAGTGCCGTATGTCATTGTCAAAAGTAATGCCACCGGTGCGGTGCAACATAGCGCCATGACATGGGAGATTGAAGACGGTCAATTTATTAAGATGGAAAAATTAACCAAAAATAGTCAGTTGAATGATCAAACATTCAAGAAATGGACAGAATCGGTGAGCGATGAAGAACTGGAATTGTTCTGGAATGTGTTCTTTGAACTACTATTTAATGCTGGAATCGATACGGTGAATGATTTATACGGACAATTTATGCATTACGTGCAAGAGTTCTTAAAGGCAGCAGGGAATATGGACGAAGAAAAACGTGAATTGTTAACACGTATTGCGTTATTACTCGTTTCAACTCGTTTTGAAGTTTGGAGAGACTCGTTAGATATGTCTGAATTAGTGCAATTCGAAATGCCTGAGGTAAAATTACCAACATGGGATGAACTCATGACGACCTTAAGTTGGAAGAAGAATGGGTTCGAGGTACATTATCGTGCGACCGAAGAAAACGAAGAGATTCGCGCGTACTATCAACAACGTCACGAACAAAAGAAACATGAAGAGAAATAAAAAGAGAGTTGCCCGAAATTCACTTATAAGTGAATTTTGGACAACTCTCTTTGTTTATATTAGTTTTCGCGTTCAATCGCGATGGCAACACCCATACCGCCACCTACACAGAGGGAAGCGACCCCGATTTTACCGTCGAGTTGTTCGAGGGCATTGATCAGTGTGACCACAATACGGGTACCTGAAGCACCGATTGGATGGCCGAGTGCAATTGCGCCACCGAATGGATTTACTTTTTCAGTTGGAATCTTCAAGTCTTTGATGACGGCCATGCTTTGTGCGGCAAAGGCTTCGTTCAGTTCAAAGACATCTACTTTTTCAAGCGGAATACGTGTACGCGCCACTAATTTTTGAATGGCAGGGACAGGTCCGATTCCCATAATCGAAGGATCAACACCGGCCTCGGCATAACCTTTCAATGTCGCAAGGATTGGAAGGCCAAGCTCTGTTGCGTATTCACGCGTTGTCATAATGACACAAGCGGCACCGTCGTTAATACCAGAGGCGTTTCCGGCTGTCACGGTTCCGTCTTTTTTGAAGGCTGGTTTAAGACCTGCAAGACTCTCAAGCGTCGTGTTTGGGCGGATAAATTCGTCCGTTGCTTTTAAGTCATCGGATTTTGTTTTACGATTGAAGACTGCTACAGGAGTGATTTCGCTAGCGAAACGTCCTTCTTCTTGCGCTTTAGCAGCTTTTTGTTGAGAGGCCACAGCGAAAGCGTCTTGTTCTTCGCGTGTAAATCCGTATTTTTCGACGATGTTTTCTGCAGTAATGCCCATCGCGTCTTGTGAGTAGGCGTCCGTTAACCCATCATTGAATAAAGAGTCGACTAATGTCACAGGACCATTTTTTGGAGCAAAGCGTTGTTGTAATAAATGCGGTGCAAGGCTCATATTTTCCATACCGCCGGCCAAGACGATTTTGGCATCTCCTAGTCGAATAGCTTGTGCGGCTGAAATAATGGCTTTCAAACCAGAACCACACACTTCATTAACTGTAACTGCAGTACTTGCATGGTTTAGTCCAGCGCCGAGCCCGACTTGACGAGCTGGATTTTGTCCAAGACCTGCTTGTAAGACATTTCCAAAGATGACTGTATCAATTTGTTCAGGTGAAAGATTCGCTTTTTGGATGGCAGCTTTTGCGACCGTTGTTCCTAATTCGATTGCGGAAGTTGTCGCAAATTGCCCGCCAAATTTACCAATCGCAGTACGGGTAGCACTCACGATGACGATATCATTTCCGTTCATAAATTCATTCCTTTCCAGTCTATATTTCCTATTTCGTTTCTATTTTATAAGATTTTGCATAAGAAACCTATCAATTTAGTACAAATAATTAGTAAAGAATTGTTTAAATTCCCTAACATTTGGTGAATTCAATTGTCCTAACGGCGAATTTTTGCTACTATAGTGTGTGCTAAGAAAGAACAGGAAGCTCTATTTGTGTTTGGAGAGCTTTATTCGTAAAGGAGAACAATAAAACAATGAATATAGGGATAGATAAGATTGGCTTCTTCGTACCACCGACTGCATTAGATATGGAAACACTAGCAGTGGCGCGTGGAGTAGAGCCAGCTAAGTACACGATTGGAATTGGCCAGTCTACAATGGCAGTAGCACCAGTGACGCAAGATATCGTGACTTTAGCCGCAAATGCTGCGTTATCAATCATTGATGATAAAGACCGTGAAAATATTGATATGATTTTATTTGGGACAGAAACAGGAATCGATCAATCGAAATCAGCTGCGGTTTATATGCAACGCATGCTTGGATTATCAAACCGTGTTCGTAGTGTAGAATTAAAACATGCCTGCTACGGGGCAACAGCTGCCTTACAATTAGCTAAAGGGCATATTGCCTTAAATCCAACTTCAAGAGTACTAGTTATCGCAAGCGACATTGCTAAATACGGATTATACTCTGGCGGAGAACCAACACAAGGTGCTGGAGCAGTCGCAATGGTTGTTTCTAGTGACCCACGTTTACTCGTTTTAGATAACGAAACAAGCTTATTCACAGATGACGTGATGGACTTCTGGAGACCAAACTATGCAGCGTATCCAATGGTAGACGGAAAATTCTCAAACGAGCAATACATCCGTTTCTTTGCAGAAGTTTGGAATGATTATCAAGCAAAAACAAATGCGCAGTTCTCAGACTTTGACGCAATTTGTTTCCATTTACCATATACAAAAATGGGGATGAAAGCCTTCAAGCCATTCTTAGAAGAAATGAGCGAAGAGGAACAAGAACGCTTCACAGCACGTTACCAAGAAGCAGCCGTGTATAACCGCCAAGTCGGCAACATCTACACAGGTTCATTATTCTTAAGCTTCATCTCATTATTAGAAAACAGTTCTGTATTAGTAGCCGGAGACCGCATCGGATTCTTCAGCTATGGATCAGGAGCCGTTGGGGAATTCTTCGCCGGCGAATTAGTCGAAGGCTTCGAAAACCAATTGCACATCGCAGAACATAAAGCGTTGCTAGAAAGCCGCAAAATGTTGACTGTTGAAGAATACGAAGAAATCTTCACAGAAGTGGTGGACGCAAGCGGTGAACAAACCTTCACACGTGAAGACAACAGCCCAATTACATTAACAGCCGTTATTAACCATCAACGTCAATACACAATCAAATAAAGCGAAAACCGTAGCCAAAAAAGGCTGCGGTTTTTTGGTTGAAGAAGTAAAAAAATAAAAATGTAACATATGTGCAGTAGCATATATGTTACATTTCGAATTTTAAAATTAAAAGTAAAATATAAACGTTGAAATGATGCGGTTTTTAGCGGTATATTCAACAACCCCTTTTTAGCTCGATTGCACAAATTCGGATGAGTGTAGTAAATTTTCCGAGAAAAAATCAAGAAAGATTTTTCAGTTGAAGAAATCTTCAAAAGACCAAAAAGTCTCACAAACCCCTATGGGATGCACTTTCTAGCACCCTGCACCAGTCCCTTCAAACTGAGTGGCGCAACACTTTTTTTCATTTTTTTATAAAGGATTTGAACAAAACGCACAAAAAAGATGATACCGGAGAAATTTGCGGATTTTATAATCGCAGTAACGGGGAATCGCATCGAATGTGAATTACGCGAAGTAGGGACTTGTTCCGTACTTCGCGTTTGAAGCTTCGAAGGTGCAAGACCGAGGCTTGCACCGGTGCCCTGTAACAGCGATTATAAAAATAATCCGCAAGGATTCGAAGGTATCATCTTTTTGTGCGTATTTTATAGTCAGCTTTCGCCATTTTGTGGTATCCTATGTAAAGAGAAAATGAAAGAAAGTAGTAGCGCCATGAAGAAAATTATCGTCATAAACACCGGTGGTACGATTGCTATGAGTGAAGACCGCTCAACCGGTAACGTAACCCCAACAAGCACAAACCCATTAACCAACTCCGACACCATTTTTGCACCAATCGCAAGTGTCGTAGTAGAGGATCTATTTAACCTTCCGTCTCCACATATGACGGAGGAAAAAATGTGGGAAGTTCAAAAGCGAATTCTAAAAGCGCAACAAGAAGGCTTTGACGGAGCGGTGGTGACTCACGGTACCGATACATTAGAAGAAACAGCGTATTTTCTAGAGTTAACAACAGACGGAAAATTCCCGATTGTTTTAACGGGAGCAATGCGTTCAAGCAATGAAATCGGAGCGGACGGGTTAGCGAACTTGCGCAGTGCCATTATTACGGTAACGAGTCCAGAAAGTGTGGACAAAGGTGTTCTTGTCGTGATGAACGATGAAGTCCATGCGGCAACGTATGTAACAAAGACGCATACAACGAACGTAGCGACTTTCCAAACACCAACTTTTGGGCCACTTGGCTTAGTATCCAAGAGTGAAGTGATTTACTTCCAAAAATTCTTACATCATGAATACTATCCAATCCAAGAACTCGTGGACAAGGTATACTTATTAAAAGCATATGCTGGAATGGATTCGATGTTATTTGATGCCATTGCCGATTCAGATGCCAATGGAGTAGTCATCGAAGCTCTTGGGGCAGGAAATCTCCCACCAATGGCACTTCCTGGGTTGCAACGTTGCTTAGATAAAGGAATTCCAGTCGTTCTGGTATCTCGTGCATTTAACGGTGTAACGTATGACGTCTATAATTATCTTGGTGGAGGCAAACAGCTTCATGAAGCAGGAGTGATTTTCACAACAGGGCTTAGCGGACAAAAGGCTCGTGTGAAATTATCGGTGTTATTAAGCGCTCATGCAAACAGAGAAACAATCATTAGAGCATTTCAAGTATAGGAAAGAGGAATAGATATGGTTAGAAAAATTGGACGAGTGGTTCGTCAATATGAAGGAAAACCGATTATTTATGGCATGCCACTAGAAGAGCTAACAGCTTGGTTTGAAGCAAAAGGCGAAAAGAAATTCAGAGCAGGTCAATTATGGGACTGGCTTTACCGCAAACGTGTAACCAGTTTTGAAGAAATGACAAACTTGCCAAAATCACTAATCGAACAATTACAAGAAGAGTTCACATTCCCAGTGTTAAACGAACGTATCAAACAACAATCAACAGACGGAACACGTAAATTCCTCTTTGAATTAGCAGATGGCCTCTTAATCGAAACGGTACTAATGCCACAAGAATACGGCTTATCCATCTGTGTGACGACACAAGTAGGATGTAATATCGGTTGTACTTTCTGTGCCAGCGGAATTATCGCAAAACAACGTGACCTTGTTGCTGGGGAAATCGTAGCGCAAGTGATGCACGTGCAACGTACTTTAGACGAAGTGTCTCCTGGGGACCGTGTCAGCCATATCGTAGTCATGGGAATTGGGGAACCATTCGATAACTATGATAACGTGATTAAGTTCTTGAAAGTGGTCAACTCTGATAAAGGACTTGCTATCGGGGCTCGTCATATCACTGTATCTACAAGTGGTTTGGCTCCAAAAATTCGCGAGTTCGCAGACGAAGGATTACAAGTCAACCTAGCGTTGTCGCTTCATGCGCCAGATAACGATACACGTTCTCGTATCATGCGTATCAACCGTAAATATCCAATCGAAGTTGTGATGGATGCAATCAATGAATATATCGCAAAAACGAATCGTCGTGTAACCTTCGAGTACATCATGCTCGATCACGTGAATGACTCTGTGGAACAAGCGCAACAATTGGCCGACCTTCTTGCGGATAAGAAACGTCTTTCATATGTCAACTTAATTCCGTATAACAAAGTTCGTGAACATGACCAATATGAACGTAGTGGAAAAGAACGCGTAGTAGCCTTCTACGATGTGTTGAAGAAAAACCACATTAACTGTGTCGTTCGTAAAGAATTCGGACATGATATCGAAGCAGCATGCGGACAATTACGTTCAAGCCAAATGAAACGTGACCGCGCTGAAAAAACAAAAGCCTAATAAAATAGATGGACCGCACCTCAAAATAGAGGTGTGGTTTTTTGTGTGCACAAAAGGAAATTTCTTTTATTATCCGCCAAAAGTCCTATATACATTGGATTAAGACAATGTTACACTATGAGCATAACAATAAGTTGAAGTGGAGCGAGTGTGTATGAGGGTTGTTTTTCAGCAGTTTAAAAAAGAAGTGTTCATCATGATTACGTTGCTCACCCTCATTGCAGGGGCAGAGCTTGTATCCAGTATCGTGAATGCGCAGACTTTAGATACTTTAGTGAACATGGATATTCATAATTTCTTTTATAAGGCGATTTGTTTAGTTGTTATTTTTGCATTTTATCTATTATTTACATATATGTTGATTCGCTATCAAGCCTACTTTAATCAAAAGGTAGCGACGTGGTTAAGGGACCGTATTAGTCATTCTATTGAGGCGACGTCTTATGGACGCTTTTATGAAAAGAATAGTCAAACGTACATCTCGTGGTTTACAAGCGACTTGGAACAGATTAAAGGGAATGCGATGAATCCAACCTTTGAAGTTATCGGAGGCATTATTTCTGCGGTCATTTCTGCGGTAGCATTGTTTATGTATCATTGGTCTATCGTTTTACTAGCGGCTATCTGTATTGTCATCATGGCTGTGTTGCCGGCTTTGTTCTCAGCAGAACTAACAGAAAAAACCATCAAAGTGTCAGAAGCCAATGAAAAATTCGCAAAATCCATTTCAGATTTATTGAGCGGGTATGATACCCTATTTGTTTTTCGTAAATTAGCGTATTTAAAAGAAAAAATTCATGAAAAATCGGTTGAAGTAGGAGATACGCATCGCGATTTTAGTAAGTCGATGGCCAAAGTTGCCGTTAGTGGTGGTATTGGGAATGTCTTTAGCCAAATTTCAGTATTCATCCTAACGGGATACTTGGCTTATATTGGTGAAGTGAGTATCGGGAGTATTCTAGCAGCAATGGCATTAAGTAGTACCATCTTCAACGTGCTCGGAAATATTAGTCAAAAGATTGGTTCGATTAAGAGTGCGGACTCATTGTTTAACAAATATGAGCAATTAGAACCAGCAGCCCTTGTAGAGGAAGTACCAGAAGAGGCACCGCTCACTCTTATTGAAGTGAGTGATGTTTCGTTTAACTACGGAGAAAAAGTGATTTTAAATCATGTGTCTCTTGGCTTTAACGAAGGTCAAAAATATGCGATTACTGGCGAGAGCGGAACAGGAAAATCAACGCTGTTAAATATTATCGCTGCTAAATTAACGGAGTATTTAGGAGAAGTGAAACTCGCTGGAATCGATGTGAAGAAACAATCCTATGATGAGTTATATCGTCAAATGGTCTATATTGCTCAAAAACCGCATATCTTCACGACAACCATTCGCGAAAACGTAACGCTCACTGAAGAGTATACGGATGAAGAAGTTTGGGAGTCTCTTGAAAAAGTGGGACTCGCTTCTATCATTCGAAACTTGCCACAGGGATTAGATACAGTCTTAGGTGATGGTGATTCAAATCTATCCGGCGGTCAGTTGCAACGCATTGCCTTCGCACGTGGATTGATGAAACAACCAAAAGTCTTCTTGCTTGATGAAGTCAGCTCCAACTTAGATGAAAAGACAACCATTGAGGTGTTGAAGCCAATCTTAGAAGATAAGAGCGTGACCGTTCTATGGGTAACGCACCATCTTCCAGAAGCCTTGAAAGAAAATATCGATCAAACGATTCAAATGAGTGAATTATAAGCATCTACTAAAAATAAAAAGAGACTTTCTACGAACTGTAGAAGTCTCTTTTTGCTTACTTTATGGAAAGTTAATCTCCCCCGCGAATATTGATAATTTCAAATAATTCATATGAGTTCAAAGCGACATTATGCTTTAGGGCATTTGAAGCAATTACTGCCATTATAACCCCAGTAATAATTATAGTAGCGATCAAATATTTTCGCATTACAAACTTCCTCCTTTCATATTCCTTATATTGAATTGTAACTTTTTGGAATTTATAATAGATATAAATCACAGTATTGTTGGAATGAGGCGAAATAGAAATGGAAAATAATGGGTATTTCATTAAGAAATTACGATTGTCTAAGAATCTTACACAATCGCAACTTGCAGAAGGTATTCTATCGAAGAATTTTTTATCTCGATATGAAAGAGGGGAAAGTCAAGTTAATGATTCAACATTCCTTCGATTACTAGAACGAATGAATATTTATTTTAGTGAGTTTGAGGAGTTGTTTCAAGGAGAGAATAGTCAGAAAGAATTTTTGAATGAAGTCATCAAAGCAAAAAAAGAAAATGATGCTTATTTATGGGAAGTATTAAAAAAACGCGAAGAAGAGGCGTTCGAAAAAAGCAAGAATATAAAGCATTTACATAACAAAATTCTTATGGAAGCATTTCTTGCAGAGATGGATGGACAAACATTGTCGAAAATATCGAAGCGTCAGATTTTAAACTACTTATTCGATATTGAGAATTGGGGTTTATATGAAATTGAGCTTTTTGGGAATTTCACAATATTCTTTTCTCCTGAAGAAAACCATCAATTTGTTCATTTGTTGAGAAAGAAAAAGAATCACTTTTCATCAGAAAGAAGATATATCGAAATTGCATCGAAATTATTATTAAATATTTTATTGAAAGACATTCTCCTAGGCTCTAAATATGGAGATGATATTTTAAAAGAAATTGAGCAATTATTAAAAAGAGAAGGTTTTTATGCAGAAAAAATGTCTGCACAATTTTTCAAAGGAATATTAATGATTCAGCGAAATCAAAAAAAGGACGGAGAAAAGTTATGCAATAAATCTATTCAATTCTTCTATGATTTTGAAGAAAATCATAAAGGAAAGCTATATCGACAATTTTTGTCTGAGCAGTTAAATCACAAGTAACACTATATGATTACTTTTTGTGACAAAAGAGGGGAGAGAATTATACTGAATTTGTTCGAACGAATCTATTTGAATGGAGAAGAATAATGGTTGAGATTGCACGAAAATTCCAAAAAGAAATTATTGCTTGTTTATTCTTATATATAATTATAGAAGGATTGAACTTATCGACCAATTTGATGAATACAAAATTAGTTGATAATTTAGTACAATCTGATTTTGAACATTTTTTTCAAAACGGACTTATATTAATTACGATATTTGTATTATTTTTGTTGTTTCAATATGGAATGATTCGTTATAAAGCAATTGTTACTCAGAGAATTGCTACGTATTTACGAAACAGAATTGCGCTAGCTATTTCTAAAACGAGTTATGAGGAATTTTATAGTAAAAATAGTCAGAAATATATTTCTTGGTTTACCAGTGATATCGATCAAATTGAGAAAAAAGGAATCTCCATTGGGTTAGAATTTATTGCAGGGATGATTTCTGTACTATTATCAATGGTTGCGTTGGCATGTTTTCATTGGTCACTTATTGTAGCTACATTAGTCTTAATTGTTTGTCTCTCCTATCTACCAAAGTTGTTTATGAAAGAGCTATCTAGCAAAACAGAAGAAGTAGCAATATCGAATGAAGAATTTTCAAAAACAGTCTCAGATTTGCTAAGTGGATATGAAACCTTATTTGTTTTTAGAAAGTTCAATTATTTCTTGGAAAAAATCAATAATCAATCCACTCAGTTAGGAGACACTCATTGCCGCTATAGCCAAACTCTAGCAAAAGTAGCAATTGCTGGTGGAGTCGGGAATGTGATTAGTCAAGTGTCTATTTTTTTGCTAACAGGATATCTAATCTTGCAATCAGAAATGAGTGTAGGTAGCATTGTGACTACAACGGCCTTAGCTTCAACTATCTTCAATATGATAGCAAACATTAGTCAATACGTTGCTATGATTCAAAGTACAGAGCCGTTGCTAAATCGTTTCAAGGAATTAAAGGAAGCAGAAGTAAAAGAGTCTTCTAATTCAAAAGAGAAACAAGGAACAATTATTTCGATTAAAAATCTTTCGTTTTCGTATCAGAGCCAGCCTATCCTACACGATATATCATTAACCGTTACCGAAAATAAAAAATATGTTTTATTAGGTGAAAGTGGTAGTGGTAAATCGACATTAATGAATCTAATCAGTGGCAAATTAAGTGGTTATAATGGTGAAATTATTGTAGATGGAATTAATGTTAATTCTGTGACACCTGAAATCTTGTACGAAAAAGTTTGTTATGTTAGCCAAAAACCACATCTCTTTAGTGCAACTATTCGTGAAAATTTATGTTTCGATAAAGCTGTAGAGGATGAAGAACTCTTTGAAGTTCTGGAACAGGTTGGACTAAAAGAAACTATTTTAGCATTACCGAATCAGTTGGATACAGTAATTGGAGACAAAAATACAGATTTATCCGGCGGACAGTTGCAACGCATTGCCTTTGCACGCGGGTTGATGAAACAACCAAAAGTCTTCTTGCTAGATGAAGTCAGCTCCAACTTAGATGAAAAGACAACCATTGAGGTGTTGAAGCCAATCCTAGAAGATAAGAGCGTGACAGTGCTATGGGTAACGCACCATCTTCCAGAAGCATTAAAAGAAAATATTGATCAAACGATTCAAATGAGTGAATTAAATCAAACGGCTTAACGAATGTTTAGTGACCTTCCTATGGATGAATAGGGAGGTCTTTTTTGATGCATTAAAGGTCGGAAAAAGTGCGACATGATAGGTTTTTACCTCAAAAAGGAACGAAAAACAGTGTAATAAATGAAGAAAGTATGACCGAGATTGTAAGAAAATTCTACGAACGCGTTACAGAATGGTGTCAAATGTTACGGAAACATATGTTCTTGTCATTTGTTTGTCATAATAACATCAGAAAAAGTCAAAAAAATTAAGTGACCTTAACAAACCGCATAAAATCAACATTTTCAATTTTATTCGTGGTAACATTATTAGCATCAATTAAGTTCGCAACCCAAAAATCCAAGCGAACGAGATTTTTGACTTTAGAAAAAGTCGGAAATCGGAAAGGAAAATATGAAACCAATCAAGAAACAATTCATGATGGTGACAGCATCACTTGCTTTATTTAGTTTTGCAGGATTTTCAGCAACTACAGCAAGTGCCAACGAAGTAGAATGGACAGCACGTACTGTAGAGCAAGTAAAACAAGATGTTAAAACAGACGATAAAGGTGTACAAGAGTACACAATTAAATGGGGAGATACATTATCAGTAATTTCTGAAGCAACTGGTGCATCATTAGATACATTAGTTCAAGTGAACGAAATTCAAGATGCAAACCTTATTTACCCAGGGACAGTGTTACGTTTCTCAGCGGACAAAAAAGAAGTGACAGTAGATAACGGACCAGAACAACACTCATACCGTGTTCAAAACAACAATGAAGTAAAAGAAGTTGAAACGACTGAAGCGACAACACAAGCAGCCCAAGAAACTGAAACAACTCAAGCTGCTCAAGCAACTCCAGCAACTGAGACAACACAAGCTGCTGCAGCTTCTTCAAGCCAAGGTGGTTACTACTTAACAGTAGAAGCAACAGCTTACTCATATAACGAAGCTGGTTTATCAAACTACACAGCTGATGGAACAAACCTTGTCAGTGAACCAAACGTAATTGCGGTTGACCCAAGTGTGATTCCATTAGGATCATATGTTGAAATTCCAGGATATGGTATTTTCCGTGCTGCAGATACAGGTGGCGCCATTTACGGAAATAGAATTGATGTTCACTTAGTAAACTTGAATGATGTTTACAACTTCGGACGTCGTACAATCACAATTCGTGTATTACAATAATCACAATATTTTTTGAACTAAACTTAACTTACCGAAGAGTCAGGAGATAGGTCCTGGCTCTTTTGCTTTTTAGAAAGTTAAGAAAAAGTAAGAGATGGGTGGAAAATTAGGAAACAGCTTCAAACTGTGGTATATTAATAACATCGATTAAAAAGAAAACCGATTGGAGAGGGAATTTTATGAAGAAAAAATTCGTAGGAGCATTAGCGCTTGCATCAACTTTCGCATTAGCGGCATGCTCAAATGGCTCATCAGAAAACGTTGCAACTACTAAATACGGTAACGTTACAAAAGATGAATTTGTGACAGCAATGAAAGACACAGTTGGAGAACAAACACTACAACGTTTAGTATTAACAAAAGTACTAGAAGGATCTATTGAAGATGCAAAATCTCTTAAAACAGCTGCAGATGAAGAAGTGGCTAAATTAGTAGCTCAATACGGTGGCGAACCTGGCTTATTAGCGGCTTTACAACAAAGCGGAATTACTTCTGTAGATGCATACCGTCAAACACTTTACTTAAATAAATTAATGACAGAAGCAGTGAAGAAAGCTGCGAACTTCTCAGAAGAAGATATCAAAGCATACTATGATGCGTGGGAACCACAAATTACAGTTCAACATATCTTAATTGCAGCTAAATCTGATGCATCTGATGAGGAAAAAGCAACTGCTAAAGCAAAAGCAGAAGAATTAATTCAACAATTAAAAGATGGTGCTGATTTTGCGGAATTAGCAAAAGCAAACTCTGCAGATACTGGTACAGCTGCAAAAGGCGGCCAAATTGGACCATTTAAACGTTCAGACATGGTAACTGAATTCTCAACAGCAGCTTACGACTTGAAGAATGTTGGAGATATCACTGAAACACCAGTTCAAACTCAATTCGGATACCACATCATTAAGTTAGTATCGAAAGAAGAGAAGAAACCATTTGATGAAATGAAAGAACAAATGGAAAAAGAAATGTTAGATGCGAAATTGAAAGATTCTGCATACTTACACCAAACAATGGTAGATTTAGTGAAAGCTGCGGATGTGAAAATCACAGATGAAAGCTTACAAAATGCTTTGAAGAATTTCTTACAAGCAGCTGATTCTGAAACAACAACAACTGCTGCTAAATAAGACGGTTTTAACCTCTGCACGAAACTTTTCGTGTGGAGGTTTTCTTTATGCTAGAGTCAGTTCGATTATTTCGTATTCGAGTGAAAAACAAATGTCTTTCTAGGATAGGATTTTGTTGACATCGAAAAGAATGGGCGTATAATGGAATCCATAACGCATAGAGATGGAGAGTACTCATCGGAGCACTGAGTAGAGAGCTTAGGGTTGGTGGAACTAAGTAGTGACGAAATGAGGAAGATGGCCATTGAGCGGACTTTCTGAGCAGTTGTAAGGGAAGTACGGGGCGCCCGTTATAGCGGTACGATTTCAACGCATCGACGTGGAATCGGGTGAGGTTTATCTAGTGATGGATAAACGAATAAAGGTGGTAACACGGTATTTTTGAAATGATCGTCCTTTGTCCTTTTTGGGCAAAGGATTTTTTTATTGTGTTCGACAGTTTAAGGAGGAATGTTTCAAATCAATTCACAACCAACACAACAATTTTTAAAATCGGAGGAAAAACAAAATGAAAATTAAACACTTATTATTAACAGCCGTTGCAGCAATCACATTAGCAGCGTGCGGAAACCAAAGTTCACAACAATCTAGCGAGGCTTCTAAAGCAACTGAAGCTCCAGCGCAAACAGTAAAAGTAGCCGTTGTAGGTAGCGCAGCACACGAAATCTGGGATTACGTAGCTGAAAAAGCGAAAAAAGAAAACATCAATATCGAAGTTGTAGAAATGAACGACTACGTATTACCAAATACAGCTCTTGAAGAAGGTTCAGTTCAAATGAACGCGTTCCAACACCGTGCGTATTTAGCACAATGGAACAAAGATAAAGGAACTGATTTAAAAGAAATCGGTACAACATTTATCACGCCATTATATTATTTCTCAACAAAATATAAATCATTAAAAGATTTACCAGAGAAAGCAAAAGTGTTAGTTCCTAAAGAAGTAGCAATCCAAGGTCGTGCATTAGTTGCCTTACAAACAGAAGGTTTAATCACATTAAAAGATGGCGTTGGAACAAAAGCTTCATTAGCAGACATCACAAGCAACCCACGTAACTTAGAAATCATCGAAGCAGAATCAGCACAAGCTCCACGTTTATTACAAGACGTTGATGCAGCTTCAATCAATGGTTCAATGGCACAAGACGCTGGTTTGAAAATCGAAGACAACATCTTCTCAGATGCAAACCACTTAGATACAATTCCTAAAGATCGTTACAACATCATCGTTGTTAAAGCAGCAGATGCTGAAAATCCAACATACAAAAAAATCGTTGAATTATATCAAACAGACGATGTAGCGAAAAAAATGGATGAAGTCGCACCAGGACAATACTTCCCAGTGTGGAATTCAGATAAATAATCCCTTTAGACGTCAGAGTACAATGGTGCTCTGGCGTTTTTGTTTGGAATAGGAGCAGATTCTGATTGCGTGTAGTATAATGAAAGTGAAAGTTCGAACGTTGGAGGAAGAATGATGAAGACATGGATAAAACTAGCGTTGTTGTCGGTAGTAGCTGTTATGCTTGCAGCATGCGGAAAAAAGGAAAAAATCCCTCTACCATATGCATTGCAGTCAGATAGGATTTGGATGGATGTGCATCACGGAGAGAAAACAGAGTTAGATCCACATAACACGGTGACGGCGGTCTATCATTTTGATGGAAAAGGAAACGTGCTTGCCTATACAGGATTGGATTTGGACCTTGGGGATTTAGGAGGGAAGAATGAAAAACAAATTTTAGAACTAGCCCAAAAACAATTTGAACGAAATTTCTATCGCCATAAACAACAACTTCGAGAAAAATTGGAAGTCCAATTAGAGGCGCTGAGAAAGGAAGGTATTAAAGTATCGTGGGAGGGAAATTCTAAGGAAGTCCGAGAAAAATTGAAAAAGATAGATGAAAAAATTAAAGATTTACGAGAACAATTCAATGCTGTAGATTTCGCAGAATACGAAAGTCCAAAGCCTTCGCCAGTCAGCTACTCCTTTGGGAAATACGACGAAGACAAGTATAACAAAAATAAAACACAGTTGATTGTAAGTTTTGAGGTGCAAGAACTTGCTAAAGAGTCGATGGAGTATCTGAATGTAAGAGTTCAAAAAAATTTGAGAGAAGGATTCTTTGCTTCAAATGCAGGAGAAGTCAAAGGTTCTTATTATGTAGGACTCTCAGAAGCAGGGCTAGAAGAGGATGAACCTGGGGATTATCATGACTTTATGACACCGGTGGAAAAAGGGCGTAAAGGAATCAAAATAATAGAAGAATAACTAAAAGAAAAAGGAGTGGCGAACGCCACTTCTTTTTTTGTTGCTAATATTCGTGTTTAGAAACAGAATCGCTCGTATGACAATCTTGAAATAAAATAAAGTTAAATAAAACGAACGAAAATAAATTTAGCGAACTAAAATGTACGTGTTTTATATTGTAAAATAAAAATAGTTCTAGTATACTTAAGTCGTCAAATAAACCAATAAAAAGGAGTTATCATTTCAATGGATAAGTTTTTTAAACTGAAAGAGAACGGCACGAACGTTTCAACGGAGTTTTTGGCTGGGTTAACGACATTCTTCGCAATGTCCTACATCATTTTTGTCAATCCGAACATTCTTAGTAAAACAGGGATGCCATTCCAAGCAGTCTTCTTATCAACGATTATCGCAACAGTTGTCAGTACATTAGTGATGGGTCTTTTCGCAAACGTACCTTACGCATTAGCACCAGGGATGGGGTTAAACGCGTTCTTTACATTTACAGTTGTATTCGGCCTTGGATTCACTTGGCAAGAAGCATTAGCAATGGTATTCATTTGTGGTTTATTAAACATTTTCATTACTGTAACAAAAGTTCGTAAGATGATTATTAAAGCCATTCCGGTCAGTATGCAACATGCCATCGGGGGCGGGATTGGGATTTTCATCGCTTATATCGGTTTAAAAAATGCAAACCTATTAGAATTTCTTTCTGATTCAAAAACGATCACTCAAGTCAATGGTGCTGCGTATAATGTCGCAACAGAAGCGTACAAAGGCGGCGTGTTCAGCGTGAATTCAAATGGTGGAATCGTTCCATCTCTTGTAAACTTCACGTCTCCAGGAGCCCTTCTTGCAGTGATTGGTTTAGTCATTACTGTAGTCTTATTATTGAAAAAAGTTCGTGGAGCTATCTTGCTTGGGATTGTTTTAACAACACTTTTAGCGATTCCAATGGGGGTTGTCGATTTATCAAAAGTAAGTTTTGAAAGTAACTCTCTTGGAGCAGCGTTCAACGACTTAGGCACAACATTCTTGGCCGCCTTTGGTTCAGAAGGAATCGTGAAACTCTTCTCTGACCCAGCGCGCTTACCTTTAGTATTAATGACGATTTTTGCATTCAGCTTATCTGATACATTTGACACTCTTGGAACCTTCATCGGTACAGGTCGTAAAACAGGTATCTTCTCTGAAGAAGACGAACGTCAACTTGAAAACGGATCTGGTTTCTCTTCTAAGATGGACAAAGCCTTATTCGCAGATGCGATTGGTACTTCTATCGGGGCAATTTTCGGTACTTCAAACACTACAACTTATGTTGAAAGTGCAGCCGGAATCGGTGCGGGTGGACGTACTGGTTTAACAGCAGTCGTTACAGCCGGACTCTTCCTATTATCAACATTATTAGCACCATTCGTGGGAATCGTTCCTGCAGAAGCGACAGCACCGGCGTTAATTATCGTTGGGGTGATGATGCTTTCTTCATTCGCAGATGTAAAATGGGACGAATTGGACGAAGCGATTCCAGCGTTCTTTGCCGGCATCTTCATGGCACTTTGCTACAGTATCTCTTACGGGATTGCAGCAGGATTCATCTTCTACTGCTTAGTGAAAGTTATTACTGGTAAAGCAAAAGACATTCACCCAATTTTATGGGTCGCTACAGGGTTATTCATCCTTAACTTCATTATCTTAGCTCTTTTATAAGAGTAAAAATCAGCTGATAGTGAACTTTAGCCGTAATAGGGCACCTAGGTATTTTTGCTTAGGTGCTTTTCCTTTTATTTCATGATAGGATAGAGGAGACAGAAAGGGAGTTGACTATGACAGAACAAACAACTGAAATCACTGCATACGAGCGTTCCGTAGCGCTTGTGAAGGCAGAACTCACTCAATATAAACCAAAACAAATCGATACCGTATTGGGCCTCCTGCA
Source organism: uncultured Streptococcus sp. (assembly GCA_963521405.1). GTDB lineage: Bacteria > Bacillota > Bacilli > Lactobacillales > Aerococcaceae > Granulicatella. Next base: position 23,587 of record CAUQUY010000005.1, on the reverse strand, counting down.
AGATGGCAATACCGTACCGTTTATTGCGCGTTATCGTAAAGATCAAACGGGTTCCTTAGATGAGGTGCAAATTCGTGAAATCGAAGAGCGCCAACGTTATTTGGAAAACTTCGAAAAACGTAAAGAAGAAATTAGCCGTCTCATTGACGAACAAGGCAAGCTTACGCCAGAGATTACGGCTGCATTAAGCAAGGCGACAACTTTAACGGCATTAGAAGATATTTATCGTCCGTATAAACAAAAACGTCGCACGAAGGCAACGATTGCTAAAGAAGCAGGGCTTGAACCGTTTGCGTTATGGTTACTCATGACGACGAAGGATTCTGTAGAGGAAAAAGCGGCCACATTTATTAATGAAGAAAAAGCGATTCTAACGGTCGAAGATGCCATTAACGGCGCTGTAGAAATTATCGCTGAATGGATTTCCGATGAAGCAAAATACCGTAAACAATTGCGTCAATTTACGCAAAAGAATGGTATCGTGAAGTCTGTTGTGAAGAAGGAAGAGCTCGACGAGAAGAAAGTCTACGAAATGTACTATGACTACGAAGAGCCAGTGAAATCCATCGTTCCTCACCGTGTGCTTGCCCTAAACCGTGCAGAAAAAGAAGATGTAGTCCGCGTGACGATTGAAGTCGACGTGACAAACCCTCTTACAAAGATTAAAGAAGAGAAAATTAAAAATCCGTCGTCACCATCTGCACCGATTGTCGAAGGCGCAATTGAAGAAAGCTACAAACGATTCATCGGACCAGCGATTGAACGCGAAATCCGTAATGAATTAAGTGAAAAGGCGCAAACACAAGCGATTGCGATTTTTGGGGAAAACTTGAAGAACTTATTATTACAAGCGCCAATGAAAGGCCAAGTCATCTTAGGGCTAGACCCTGCGTACCGTACAGGATGTAAATTAGCGGTAATCGATGAAACGGGAAAAGTGCTTGGTAAGTCTGTGATTTATCCTCACGTAGGAGCTTCAGAAGCCAAACGCGCTCAAGCAGGAGGACAATTCCGTCGCATCGTGGAGCAGTATGGTGTAACACTTGTGGCGATTGGAAACGGAACAGCTAGCCGTGAGTCTGAACAATTCGTGGCGGAACAATTACGACAAATCCCTCGTAAGGTGGTTTATACTATCGTCAGCGAAGCAGGGGCTTCTGTGTATTCTGCCAGCGATATCGCTCGCCTTGAGTTTCCAGATTACCAAGTCGAAGAGCGTTCTGCAGTCAGCATCGCTCGTCGCTTGCAAGACCCATTAGCAGAATTGGTTAAAATTGATCCAAAAGCCGTTGGAGTTGGACAATATCAACACGATGTGCCAGAAAAACAATTAGATGAGCAGTTAGACTTTGTCGTTGAAACAGCCGTAAACAAGGTTGGGGTCAACGTGAATACGGCGAGTGCCGCTCTCTTAGAGCACATTGCCGGATTAACGAAAACAACAGCAGCCAACGTGGTCGCTTTCCGTGACGAAAATGGTAAGTTCACAAACCGTACGCAATTGAAGAAAGTGCCTCGCTTAGGGCCAAAAGCTTACGAGCAAGCCGTTGGGTTCTTACGAATCATCGATGGCACGAATCCATTTGACGGCACTGACATTCACCCAGAGTCTTATGATGTCGCTAAAGCCATTTTGAAAAAAGCCAATGCCGAAAAATTAGCGCTAGGTTCACCAGAGTTGGAAGAAGCTCTTAAAGGACTGAATACGAAAGAGTTGAAAGAAGAATTTGGCATCGGACAAGAAACGTTGGAATTAGTGCTGGATGGATTATTGAAACCAGGACGTGACCCTCGTGAAGAAGTCGCAGGACCAATCTTACGTAGCGATGTCTTGAAGATGGAAGACCTACAAGTGGGAATGGAACTCGAAGGAACTGTTCGTAACGTAGTCGACTTCGGGGCATTCGTGGATATCGGTGTGAAACAAGATGGACTTGTGCATATTTCGAAAATGAAAAAAGGCTTCGTGAAACATCCAAGTGATGTCGTTGCGGTTGGGGATATCGTAACGGTTTGGGTGACGGAGCTTGACCTCAAGAAAGGTCGTGTCGGCCTCTCTATGATTGGACCGGAAAATAAATAATTACGCTGCTATTACTGCGTTCTGCAGGAAGTCTTCATAGTAGCGACAATAGCTGTACCGGGGTGAGCCTGTAGTCTCACTCCCTACTGAGCCTCAAAGTGACTCTAGGAAATAAATTTCCGGAGTCACTGATTCGCATCAGTTACACTCGCTATTATCGCTACTATAGATTCCGTGCAGAACTTCGTAATAGCTTTTTTAGGCAATCATAAAGATGCCTTAGTGGGAAGGAAGCGCGTATGGCAATTCCTATGATGAAGTCTTTCTAATAGTGATAATAGCTGTACCGGGGTGAGCCTGTAGTCTCACTTCATTTTTGAAAACTTATAAAGCAGGATTGGTGAGTGCACAGCTTTAGCTAGATGGAAAGCTAGCATTCTCTTTTAGTTACTTGCACAGAAAAAACTACTATCAAAGTGGAAAATAGAAAAAATATTGGCTGCATAAAGATGATTCCGCAAAGACTAACGGATTCTATAATCACAGTAACGTGATACGCATCGAAAGTGAACTAAGCGGAGTAGGGACTTGTCCCGTACTCCGCTTTTGAAGCTTCGAAGGTGAGAGACCTAGGGGCTCGAGCCGGTGCAACGTTACAGTGATTATGAAGATATCCGTTAGGAAAGGCGGAATCATTTCTTTTATAAAGAGCATCACAGCGAACTCTAAATTTTCAGTAAATTCCACTTGCATTAGTGGTATTTTTTTGTGGATGCAAGTATACTAAAAGAGTATATGCTTTGAGCATGGAATATAGAAAGGGGAGTGTGAGATGACTCAAAATCCTGCTTTAGTTCAGTTGACAGAAAATGCCAACCAAATTTATCAACTCATTTCAAAACAAAAAACACATCTTTGCTTGGCAAAATGCCCAGCATTCGAAGAAATTATCGATACACAATTATTCGGTTTATCGAAACAAGTGGATTTCGCAGTTTCACTTGGATTAATTCACGCGAACGAAGGCCATAAAATTATGGCCGATTTAGAATACGCATTAAACGACATGTATACGCAAGTGTACGAAGAGTCGCGCCAAATTTAGAGGAGGCTTGACGTGTTAAACTTTCATGAAAAAATGAAGCACCTTCTCAATGTGGACCCGCTCATTATGGGGTTGTATTCGGTACTTTCAATTTTCGGACTTGTCATGATTTATAGTGCAAGTAGTTATTACGCTCTTGCCAATCAAGGAAACTCAGAAGCGTTTATGGTGAAGCAATTTGTCTTCATCATCATCGGTATTTTGATGGCGCTAGGGATTTCTGTTCTTCCTGAGAAATTCTTGAAGAATCAAAAAGTCATGATGGGAGTAGCAGGTGTGATTTTTATCCTGCTCGTGATTGTATTATTTACAACCGGTGTAAACGGTGCGAAGAGTTGGATTAACCTAAAACTCTTTAGCTTACAACCATCCGAATTAGTAAAACTATTTGTGATTTGGACATCGGCTTATATTTATAGTAAGAACGAACGTAGTAAACGCGATTGGAGATTCTATCTCATTCCTGCTGGGATTACAGCTTTCTTCATCGGAATGGTCATGCTTCAACCGGACTTAGGAACGTCTATCATTATTGCCGGGGTTGCCGTACTATTAGGTCTTATGACAGGTGTATCAAACCGCGCACTAGCGATTTGGGGTGTAGTCTTTGCTGGACTATATAGCCTCACTTATTTAGACGCTTCGATTTTTGAGAAATTCGGATTAAAGGCGTACCAATTAAGTCGTTTTACATCGTTCCATAATCCATGGAGTGATCCAACAGGTGCTGGTTATCAATCAATTCAAGGGTATCTTGGTTTATCAAGAGGTAGTTGGATTGGAACAGGGTTATCGAATTCTGTTCAAAAAACGGGGTTCCTACCAGAAGCCCATACGGACTTTATTTTAGCGATTGTCGGAGAAGAGTTAGGATTTATTACCATCTTTATTCTACTTCTTGCGATATTTGGCTTAATCATCGCGATTATCCATAAAGGAAATAAATGTCGTAATCTTTTTGGAAAATACTTATGCTACGGTGTGGCAATTTTATTCTTGATTCAATCAGGAATTAATATCGGAGCGCTCGTTGGGGTAGCGCCTTTAACAGGGGTACCATTGCCGCTTATCAGTTATGGTGGATCGAGCTTCTTTGCTTCCAGTGCCGGAATCGGTTTAGTACTATGGGCTATCCGACGCGATAAAGAAAGTCGCGAACAAACGCCGCCACCAACAAGAGAAGGTCTTCCAGAAGAGGAAGAAGAAAAAATTATCGAATTAAAAGCTATGTAGAAGGGAGAAACAATGGAGCAACAAGAAAGACAAGCACTCGTTGTTTGGTTGTATACATTGAAACCAATTAAACAGTTGAAGAAGTTTGGGAATATTCACTATATTTCAAAACGCTTAAAATACATCTATTTATATGTTGCAAAAGATGAAGCCGAAAGCGTCATGGAACGCTTATCGACATTTCACTTCGTTCGTAAAGTGGAGCCATCATTGCGACAAGAACTTCGTATGGATTTCACGCAGATTCTTCCAGAATTACGCGAGGAAATCGAAAAAGAAAAAGCAGAGAAAAAAGCTGCAGAACTATAATCAAAACAGAAGCCGTGCCCTTCTAGGAGGACACGGCTTTTCATTTTATAATAGGAAGATTCCCAATATTATGGATAGAATTCCAAGAAGTGCGGCTACTTCTAAAAAGAGGACTGTCGATGATGCGGTAAAGAGGGTGTGCTTCTTATGCTCCTTATTCGGAGTGAAGCTCTTCAGAAAAAGAGTAAAGAAGTCGGTACAACTTAAATACGCAAAAATACCAATCATTAAACAAACAAGTGCGCACATAAAAAGAGCGTTGCTAAGGGCAAGTAGGCTAAAGGGGCCCGTCAGCGTTACATAGCCTATACATAATAATAGTAGGATTCCAGAAATGAGTCCTATTTTTTTATAGTCGAATGACATAAGCTTCCTCCTTTTCGTGTCGTTCTTTTCACTGTAGCAGAACTTTTGGCAATGCGCAACGGCTAGGTTGATACTAATTAGTTGAAACTTTAATTCTTTAGATAGTATGATGAAACAGAATTAAGATATCGATGGAGGTGCAGAGTTGAAAAACTATTTAAAATATATCGGGAAACGTGTATTTTACATGTTTCTAACGTTATTCCTGATTGCTACAATTACATTCTTTCTAATGAAACTATTACCTGGGTCTCCATATGCCAATGAAGAACAGTTAACACAGGCGCAACTAGAAATTATGAATGCCAAGTACGGCCTCGACAAGCCTGTATTTGTTCAATATTTGATCTATATTACTGGATTATTCCGTTTGGACTTTGGACAATCATTCCAATATAATTCGACAGTCGCAAACTTGATTTTCTCTCGTGTAGGGCCAAGTTTCCAATTAGGGTTCCAAGCCTTAATCTTCGGGACAGTGGTAGGGTCGCTACTAGGGATGATTGCGGCCATGAAACAAAATACATGGGTGGACACACTCGCAACATTCTTTGCGATTATTGGACGTTCGGTTCCAAGTTTTGTGTTTGCCGTTGTGCTTCAATTAATCTTTGGAGTGATTTTCCCAATTCTACCGATTGCGCTATGGAATCAAGGGTTTATCTCTTCTATTCTTCCAACAATGGCGCTTGCGATTTCACCGATTGCCGATTCGGCGCGTTTTGTAAGAACGGAAATGGTAGAAGTATTGCATTCCGACTATATTGAATTGGCACGTGCGAAGGGCTTAAGCCGTTTCGAAGTCGCGTTCAAGCATGGATTTAGAAATGCGATTATTCCACTGGTGACTATCCTTGGACCAATGCTCGTTGGACTCATGACAGGGTCGATGGTCATCGAAAACATCTTCGCGATTCCTGGGATTGGAGAACAGTTTGTAAAATCAATTTTAACGAATGATTACCCAACGATTATGGGAGTAACAATGCTTTACTCTGCATTGCTCGTATTTGTGATTTTAATTGTAGACTTGCTATACGGATGGATTGATCCTCGTATTCGTATTACTGATGAAGGAGGGGAAGCGTAATGGCAGAATTAACAGAAAAAGAGTTATTCCAACGTGTGGATTTAACACATAGTGCTGACCGTGAAAAAATCGCTGCACCTTCTCTCAACTTCTTACAAGATTCATGGAGACGATTGACGAAAAATAAGGGAGCCTTAGTATCGCTCTTTATTATTTTAGTGATTGTGCTGTTAGCAGTATTAGCACCGGTCATTGCTCCATTTGACCCGCTAGAACAAAACACCGAATTTGCCAACTTACCAGCGCGTATTCCAGGACTTTTCAACGGCTATCGTAACGGAGTTGATGTGTATGCGCAACAAGGAGTTCCAGAAGGCGTGAACTTCTTCTTCGGAACAGATAACCTTGGTCGTGACTTATTCTCACGTGTGCTTTACGGGACGCAAACATCACTGATTATCGCTTTTGTGGCAGCGTTGTTTGATATTACGATAGGTGTGACTTACGGAATTATTTCTGGATGGTTCGGCGGACGTGTGGATACTGTGATGCAACGTTTCTTAGAAATCATCTCAGCGATTCCAAACTTAATCATCCTTGTATTAATGTTACTCGTATTAAAACCAGGTCTCGTGTCGATTATTATCGCGATTGGTTTTACAAGCTGGGTAACGATGGCGCGTGTCGTACGTGCACAAACCTTGAAACAAAAGAATTTAGAATACATTTTAGCGTCTCGTGCGTTAGGGCAAAGTTTCTGGAAGATTGCTTTTAAACACTTATTGCCAAACATGGCTGGTTTAATCATCATTCAGACAATGTTCTCCATCCCATCAGCGATTTTCTTTGAAGCCTTCTTAAGCTTCCTTGGAATCGGGATTCCGAGCCCGGATGCGTCTCTTGGAGCCCTTATTAATGGTGGATACAAAACATTCCGTTTATATCCACACTTGATGTGGTTCCCTTCAGGAGTGCTCTGTGTTCTAATGATTAGCTTTAACTTATTGGCAGATGGTTTACGAGATGCCTTTGACCCGAAAATGAAAGACTAGGAGGATTCGAATGAGCGAAACTATTTTATCGATTGAAAACTTACGAATCCACTTCGAAACATTTGCGGGAGAAGTACAAGCGATTCGTGGAGTGAATCTGAAGTTAGAAAAAGGCGAAACACTTGCTCTTGTCGGTGAGTCCGGTTCAGGGAAAAGTGTGACTGCCAAAAGTGTCATGAAACTATTATCGAATAATGCGGTCGTTAAAGAGGGAGCTATCATTTTTAAAGGTGAAAATATCCTCGAAAAGAGCGAACGTGATATGCAATCGATTCGTGGGAAGAAAATCGCCATGATTTTCCAAGACCCAATGACGTCACTCGACCCTACGATGAAGATTGGAAAACAAATTACAGAAGTGATTATAAAGCACGAGAAAGCCTCAAAAGAAGAAGCCGATAAACGTGCTGAAGAATTACTAGAGCTTGTAGGTATTCCAAATGCCAAAGAACGTATGAAACAATATCCTCACCAATTCTCTGGTGGGCAACGTCAACGGATTGTCATCGCTATTGCCTTAGCATGTAATCCAGATGTGCTGATTGCCGATGAACCGACAACAGCGCTTGACGTAACGATTCAAGCACAAATTTTAGAGCTTTTAAAAGAACTGCAACAGCAATTCCAAATGGCGATTATCTTTATCACGCATGACCTTGGTGTGGTGGCCAATGTCGCAGACCGTGTAGCCGTCATGTATGCCGGAAAAGTCGTTGAAGTAGGAACAGCGGAGGAAGTATTTTACAATCCGCAACATCCTTATACTTGGGGATTACTTCGTTCAATGCCAACATTGCATACAGGAGATACGCTCTATGCGATTCCTGGAAGTCCACCAGACTTACTCGACCCACCAGTAGGAGATGCCTTTGCGCTTCGTAGTGATGTGGCGCTCGAGATTGACCGTGTGAAGGAACCACCGATGTTTGAAGTGAGTCCAACACATTTTGCAGCAACATGGCTCTTGGATCCGCGTGCTCCAAAAGTACCTGTTCCTGAAGAAATCGTAAGAAGACGAAACCTCTTCTTTGCAGAAGGAGGACAGGCGCATGACTAATACAGAAAATAGAAAAAAACTGGTAGAAGTAAAACACTTAAAGCAGTATTTTGGTTCGAAGAAAAATGTGGTGAAAGCCATCGATGATATTTCCTTTGAGATTTTTGAAGGTGAAACATTTGGTCTTGTGGGGGAGTCTGGTTCAGGGAAATCAACGACTGGACGTGCCTTACTTCGTTTATATAAACCAACCGATGGCGAAATTCTCTTCGAAGGAAAAGATATTGCGAATTTGAAAAAAGGAAAAGAATTGCTCGAGTTTCGTAAAGAAGCACAAATGATTTTCCAAGATCCATATGCATCCCTTGATGGTCGTATGAAAGTGCGTGATATTATCGCAGAAGGCATTGATATTCACGGCCTTGCAAAAACGGCAGAAGAGCGTGATGCGATGGTGGATGAACTGCTTGAAACAGTAGGATTGAATAAAGAACATGCCAATCGTTATCCACATGAATTCTCAGGCGGTCAACGTCAACGGATTGGGATTGCGCGTGCTTTAGCCGTGAATCCAAAATTCATCGTCTGTGATGAAGCTATTTCAGCGCTAGACGTATCGATTCAAGCGCAAATCGTGAACTTACTCAAGAGATTACAAAAAGAAATCGGACTGACGTATTTATTTATCGCCCATGACTTATCTATGGTGAAATACATCAGCGACCGTATCGCTGTGATGTATCGTGGTCGTATCGTGGAGTTAGGCTCTGCGGAATGCGTGTATAATAATCCGCAACATCCGTATACGAAGAGTCTACTTTCAGCCATTCCGCTTCCAGACCCACGCGAAGAAAAGAATCGCAAACGTTTGGTGTATAAAGGGGAAGAGTTTAGCGAAGAAGCAAGCCTACAAGAGGTGGAACCTGGGCATTTTGTTCTTCGTTAAGTAATAAGAAATCGCTAAGAAAATCGTACTTTTTATTGAAGGTATAGACATTTTCACAAGAATTCTGTAAAATAACAGTACTATCCACTTAGAGGATAGCCCGCACATGGTTGCGGAGAAGAGGATCTGCCTGTAATAGTGCAGTACCGAATATAGAACCTTAATGAGAAGGGAGAGAGAGTTATGTCAAATCAAGAAGTTTTTGATAAAGTAGCTCAACTAATTGCGAACCGCTTTAGCGTTGACGTAGAAACAGTAACGGAAGGCATGACATTCCAACAAGACTTAGGTGCAGATTCACTAGATGTTGTGGAATTAGTTATGGAATTAGAAGACGAATTTGGTGTTCAAATTTCTGACGAAGATGCAGAAAACATTACAACAATTGGAGACGCGGTTAATTATATTGCAAGTCATCAATAAGAAAATGGGAAAGCCGGAAGTAAAAACTTCCGGCTTTTTTTGTGCTTCTGCTAGAAACGTTGATAGAATGCGAATGTTGAGAAAAAAGAAGAAAGAAATGTCCTTTGTTCGTGGACAAATGGGTTGAAATGTACTGAAAACGCGATGATAGCGCGAATTTTATGGTTAAAAATAAATGAATTTTCGGTAAAAATATGGTGAGAAATCGAAATAAAGGTTGCAGTAAGGTGGGAATGGGAGTATTATTTAAGTTATTCTAATATCATTCCAATTTGGAGGGAAACACATGAACAAAAAAGCAATTGCTGGTTTATTAGGTGCTGCTTCATTAGTAACTTTAGCTGCATGTAATAACAACAAAGCGAATAACGCGGGTGGGGAATCTGCTGCAAAAGCATCAGAACGTAAATTCCCAACAGAACTAACAAATGAAGGGACACCAATCAAAGGCGGTACAATTAACTATGCAATCGTATCTGCATCACCATTTAAAGGGTTAATCAACCCAATACTATCAGTAGACAATTCCGATGGTCAATTAGAAGACTTTGCATATGCCAACTTATTCGAATACGATGCAAACCAACGCATCAAAAAAGATGGCGGTATGATGGAATTCACTTTAGATAGAGAAAAGAAAACTGTAACCTTAAAATTACGTTCTAAAGACTACAAATGGTCTGACGGTCAACCATTAACAATTGATGACTATATCTTCACTTATGAATTCATTGGTAATAAGGACTATAACGGTGTTCGTTACGATGAAAATGCTGCAAACATCGTTGGTATGGAAGAATTCCATGACGGAAAAGCAGATAAAATCTCAGGTCTTGAAAAAGTAGATGACCAAACTGTTAAAATTCACTTAAAAGAAGTATATCCAGCTTTAGAATTAGGTGGAAATGCGATTATGGGAAATATCATGCCAAAACATATCTTCAAGGATATGACTTATGATCAAGCTGTTGCTTCAGATGCTGCACGTACAAAAGTGGTAGGTAACGGACCATTCATCGTTGATAAAGTAGTTCCAGGTGAATCTGTAACATTTAAGAAAAACCCTTACTACTATAAAGGCGAACCTAAAGTGGACGGCTTAAAAGCGGACATTGTATCTCCAGATTCAATCGTTCAAGAAATAAAAGCCGGTAAATATGACTTTGCTTCAATGCCTGCTGATCAATATGATACTTATAAAGATTTCACCAACATCACATTAATCGGTAACATCACAAACAATATTTCTTACATGGGTTTTAACATGGGTCACTTTGACAAAGATAAAGGTGAACACGTATTCGAACCTGGTAAGAAAATGAGTGATCCTGCTTTACGTAAAGCACTTGCGTATGCATTAGATAATGAACAAGTAGCTAACGAAACTTACCAAGGGTTACGTATCGCTGCAAACACATTATTAACACCATTCTTTGGTGAAATCTATGCGGATAAATCAGAAGTCCCAGGATTCACATACAACCCAGAAGAATCTAAGAAAATCTTAGCAGACGCTGGTTATAAAGATACTGATGGTGATGGTTATGTAGAAGACAAAGACGGTAAACAATTAACAATCACATTATTAGCTCCAGCTGGTAGCCAAACAGATGATGCTGTTATCCAACAATACATCGAATGGTGGAAAAATGTTGGTCTACGCGTAGAGTTATTAAACGGCCGTACATTAGATTTTAACGCATATGCTGAAAAATTAACGAAATATGCTGATGACTTCGATATGTGGTTAGGTGGGTTCGTAATTGGTTACAACCCTGACCCAGATGGATTATACGGACCAATCGCTCGTTTCAACTTCTCACACTATGTAAACGATGAACACACTAAATTAATTAGTGAAATTGCTTCAGAAGCTTCATTCGACCCAGCTAAGCGTGTTGAATTATTCAAACAATGGCAAAAATTCGTATTCGAAAATCCATTCCAAGTTCCACGTTTCAACACTTACTCATTAACAGCAGTAAACAAACGTGTGAAACACGTAGATATTGCTCAAGGTAAAGAAACTGGATGGGAACAAGTAGAATTACTATCTGAAACTGGTGTAGCTGATAAATAATTGAATTTCATTCAATCCTAAGGTCTCGCAATTGCGAGGCCTTTTTTGTTGCCATATAGAATGGATGAAAATATGATAAAATCAATAAGTATAGACAGTATAAAAAAGATAACTAAAATGAACTGAAAATTTTTAGAGATTTTGCTTGCAAAAAATTAAAATTATGTTAGAATTAACACCAAGTATTAATTTGTCAGACAATTCAACATACAAAGAAAGTTGAATCGGGTGTCTGAGAGTGGAGGAAATATGAAAAAGAAGAGTTTAGTATTCTTATCAGCTGCAGCAGCGCTAACATTAGCAGCATGTGGTTCAGCAAACAACAGTAACACTTCATCAGAAGCATCAAAAGCTTCTTCAAAATCAAAATTTAACTCAGAAGTGACACATGAAGGAACAGCTATCAAAGGCGGTACATTAAAATACGCACTTGTAGCAGCTTCACCATTCAGTGGGATCTTCATCGACGAATTAGCATCAAACTCAACTGACTCAACAATTGCGAGCCAAGTGGATCAATCAATGTTCGAATACGATGAAAACCGTAAATTAACAAACACTGGTTTAGCTTCTATCGAATTAGATGTTGAAGGAAAAACAGCAACAATTACTTTAAACGCGAAAGACTACAAATGGTCAGACGGACAACCATTTACAATCGATGACTATATCTTCGCTATCGAAGCGATCGGTAACAAAGATTACACAGGTTCTCGTTACAACGACCGTTACACAAACATCGTAGGGATGAAAGATTTCCACGAAGGTAAATCAGATAAAATCTCTGGTGTTGAAAAAGTGGATGACTACACAGTGAAACTTCACTTTGAAAAAATGTTACCATCAATGCAATTAGCAGGTGGTGCAATTCCAGCATACACAATGCCAAAACACATCTTTAAAGATATCCCTGTAAAAGAATGGGAACAAAGCGAATACGTTCGTGGTTCTAAAGTGGTCGGTCTTGGTGCCTTTACAATCGAATCAGTAGTTGCAGGGGAATCTGTAACATTGAAAGCGAACGAATACTACTACAAAGGTCGTCCAAAATTAGATAAAGTAGTAATGCAAGTTGTATCACCAGATGCAATCGTTTCAGAAATGAAAGCTGGTAACTACGATATCGCTACAATGCCAAGTGCTCAATACGAAGCGTTCAAAGATTTAACAAACGTAACTTACGTAAGTACATTCGCGCCTTCTTATGAATATATCGCGTTCCACTTAGGTAAATACGACAAGACTCAAGGTAAAAACGTAACAGATCCAAATGCGAAAATGGCTGATGTAAACTTACGTCAAGCGATGGGATACGCATTAGATATCGATGCTGCCGGAGAAAACTTATATAACGGATTAAACTATGGTACAAACTCAATCATCTTACCATTCTTCAAAGACGTTTATAACAAAGAACAAGAAGGCTTCACTTACAATCCAGAAAAAGCAAAACAATTATTGGATGAAGCTGGATATAAAGACGTAGACGGCGACGGAATTCGTGAAAACAAAGATGGTTCTAAATTACAAATCAACTTTGCTGCACGTACTCGTGATGCTGCCAACGAATCATTAGTTCAACAATACTTACTATGGTGGAAAGAAATTGGATTAGACGTACAACTTTACACAGGTCGTACAATCGAATCTAATAACTTCTACGAAAAAATCCAAGCAGATGATCCAGAAATCGATGTATTCTCTGGAGGTTGGGGTGTTGGTTATGATCCAAACCCAGCGAACTTATTCGGTGAAACTGCTAAGTTCAACTTCTCTCGTTATGTAAACGAAGAAGGTACTAACATCATCAAGAAAATTGCTTCTACAGAAGCATTTGATGAAGCTAAGAACGTAGAATTCTACAAAGAATGGCAAGCATATGCTAAAGATAAAGCGTTCATTATTCCAACTTTAGTAGGGGACAGCGTAACAGCGGTTAACAAACGTGTGAAATACTATGATACTGCTCTTGCAACAAGCGGCTCTAAAGCACAATTGTATCAATTAGAATTAACTTCTGATACACCAGCTAAATAATAAATTCAAAAAGCCTAGGAGGATTCCTAGGCTTTTTCATTATGAAAAAACTTCCCAAAAATGAGAAATAAATTATGAAAATTAAAAAAAGATTAGAAAAAGTATTGCAATTATTAAAAAGTTGGAGTATGATAAGTCCAACATAAATTTATGGATACACTCAAAAGCCTTAAAATAAAAGAATGGAGACTGATTATGATGAAAAAGAGAAATGTGATGATTCTGTTTTCTGCAACGGTTGCGCTAACGTTAGCAGCATGTGGTAGTAAAGAACAATCATCTTCAACAAGTAGCAATGCCTCAAAAACAAAATACGCTTCTGAAGTCACTCACGATGGAACTCCAATTAAAGGTGGAACATTAAAATACGCGATTGTATCTTCGTCACCTTTCTCTGGTATTTTTGCGGATGAGTTATCTGCGGATACAAACGACTCAACGATTGGTGGTTTGGTTGATGAAAGTATGTTTGAATACGATGAAAACCGTAAGTTAACAAATACAGGTCTTGCAAGCATCGAATTTGACGTTGAAAATAAAACAGCAACAGTTACTTTAAATTCAAAAGACTATAAATGGTCCGATGGACAACCTGTAACGATTGACGACTACATCTTCGCATATCAAGCCATCGGTAATAAAGATTATACAGGTGTTCGTTACGATGATGATTATAAAAATGTAGTTGGTATGGAAGAATACCATGATGGAAAAGCTGATAGTGTTTCTGGTCTTGAAAAAGTGGATGATTATACAGTGAAAATTCACTTCAAAGAAATGAGCCCATCCATGCAATTAGCAGGTGGTTCAGTTTGTGCATACATTATGCCAAAACATATCTTCAAAGATATTCCTGAAACTGAATGGGAACAAAGTGATTATGTACGTGGTACAAAATTTGTCGGTCTTGGACAATTCAAGATTGAATCCATCGTAGCAGGGGAATCTGTGACATTAGTTCCAAATGAACACTACTATAAAGGTGTAGCAAAAGTTGATAAAGTCGTAATGGAAGTTGTATCTCCAGATAACATCGTTTCAGAAATGAAGGCTGGGAACTACGATGTCGCAACTATGCCAAACTCACAATACGAAGCATACAAAGATTTAACAAATGTAACGTTAATCAGTTCTGAAGCGTCAGCGTATGAATATATTGGTTTCCACTTAGGAAAATATGACAAAGAAGCTGGTAAAAACGTAACAGATCCAAATGCGAAAATGGCCGATGTAAAACTTCGTCAGGCAATGGCATACGCACTCGATATTGATGCGGCAGGTCAAAACTTATATAACGGCTTGCAACACTCTTCAAACTCAATCATTATTCCGTTCTTTAACGATATCTATAACAAAGAACAAGAAGGATTCACTTATAACCCAGAAAAAGCAAAACAATTGCTAGATGAAGCGGGATATAAAGACGTTGATGGTGACGGTTTACGTGAGAACAAAGATGGCTCAAAACTACAAATCAACTTTGCAGCACGTACTCGTGATGAAGCCAATGAATCACTTGTTCAACAATACTTGAACTGGTGGAAAGAAATCGGGTTAGATGTAAAACTTTATACAGGACGTACTATTGAATTGAACTCATTCTACGATAAAGTTCAAGCGGATGACCCAGAAATTGATGTATTCGCGGGCGGTTGGTCTACAGGTTACGATCCAAATCCAGAAGGATTATTTGGAGAATCTGCAAAATTCAACTTTGAACGTTATGTGGATGCTGAAGGAACTGCCATCATGGATAAAATTAGTTCAACAGAAGCATTCGATTCAGCTAAAAATATTGAGTTCTATAAAGAATGGCAAAAATACGTTCACGATAAAGCATTTATCTTCCCAACGTTAGTCGGAGAATCTATTACAGCAGTAAACAAACGTGTGAAATACTACGATGTTAACTTGGGTAGCCAAAAATCAGCGCTCTACCAAGTTGAATTAACAAGTGACACTGCTGCTAAATAAGAATTGAATGGAGACGAGCTTCGGTTCGTCTCTTTTTGTTTGCACCAAATCCGTAAAATTAATGAAAACGCATTAATGGCGGTATTTTAGTGAAATTTGAATTTAAAATTAAAATAACATGAGAAAAGTTAATTTTTTGCTCATAAATAATGGTAATCACGCAGGATTCATGGTAAACTAAAAATACGCTGTATCTGCGCTCGAATTGTCATACAATTTGCAATCAGAGAGCATGCAACGTATAATAGAAACGTTGTTTTATTATTTTAAATATTGAAATAGTTAACCAAAGAAAATAAGGAGGAATCGGATTTGACAATTGATAAGCCACTATTAGAAATCAATAACTTACACGTTGGTTTCCGTATCAAAGATGATTTTTATGATGCAGTAGATAATGTGTCATTAACATTAGAAAAGAATGAAATTTTGGCCATCGTTGGGGAATCAGGATGTGGGAAATCTACATTAGCGACAACCATCATGGGCTTGCACAACAAAAATAATACAAAGATTACAGGGGACATCATTTATAACGATGTGAACTTAGTAAACTTAAACGAAGCGTTATATAACAAAATTCGCGGAAATGATATCGGTATGATCTTCCAAGATCCATTGGCTTCATTAAATCCTTTAATGACAATTGGTGCTCAAATCGACGAAGCTCTTTATTATCATACAGAATTAGATGAAAAAGAACGTACTGAACGCGTACTTGAATTGTTAGGACAAGTAGGGATTCCAAACCCACAACGTACTTACAAACAATACCCACATGAATTATCAGGTGGGATGCGTCAACGTGTGGTTATCGCGATTGCTTTATCATGTAAACCACCAATCATCATTGCCGATGAACCAACAACTGCCTTAGACGTAACAATCCAAGCGCAAATCTTAGACTTATTAAATGATATCCAAAAAGAAACTGAATCAGGTATCATCTTAATCACTCACGACCTTGGGGTAGTAGCAGAAACTGCTGACCGTGTAGCCGTGATGTACGCTGGACAATTTGTGGAAATCGCTCCTGTTGAAGAGCTATTCACAAATCCAAAACATCCTTATACACGTTCATTACTACAATCAATCCCACAAGCGGGATCTGAAGGCGAAGAGTTACACGTAATCCAAGGAACAGTGCCACCATTACCAAAATTACCACGTAAAGGTTGCCGTTTCGCACCACGTATTCCATGGATTTCAGCGGACGCTCACGAAGAGGATCCAACACTTCATGAAGTTGGACCAAACCACTTCGTTCGTTGTACATGTTATAAACATTTCCATTTTGAAGGGGAGGAAGCATAATGAGCGGTTTTGTAACCATTGAAGATTTAAAAGTTCACTATCCGATTCGTAGTGGCTTCTTTAACCGAGTAACGGATCATGTTTATGCGGTAGACGGAGTATCACTTGAAATCGAAGAAGGAAAAACTTACGGTCTTGTTGGAGAATCAGGTTCTGGTAAATCAACAATCGGAAAATCGATTATTGGTCTAGAACACGTAACAAGCGGTAAAGTGATTTACGAAGGACAAGACGTAACAAACAAAGCACGTCGTCGTACTTCAGACTACAACCGTAACGTACAAATGATCTTCCAAGATTCACTATCAAGTTTTAACCCTAAAAAACGTATCTTAGATATCGTGGCTGAGCCATTAAGAAACTTCGAACGTTTATCTCCAGATGAAGAGAGAAAACGCGTGATTGAATTAATGGAAATCATCGGATTATCTGAAGAAGCCTTATTAAAATATCCACACCAGTTCTCAGGTGGTCAAAGACAACGTATCGGTGTTGCTCGTGCCTTAGCAAGTAACCCTCGTTTAATCATCGCCGACGAACCAGTATCAGCGTTAGACTTATCTGTACAAGCGCAAGTGTTAAACTACATGAAACGCATCCAAGATGAGTTCAACTTAAGTTACTTATTCATTTCCCATGACCTTGGGGTTGTGAAACATATGTGTGATGAGTTATTCATCATGTACCGTGGACGTTTCGTTGAAACAGGGAAATCGGAAGATATTTACGCGAACCCACAACATATCTATACTAAACGTCTATTGTCTGCCATTCCGGTTATCGATCCAGAAAACCGTGAAGCAAACAAACTACGTCGTAAAGAAGCTGAGAAATTCTACCAAGAAAATCAAAAACTTTACTACGATGAAAACGGTCGTGTGTTTGATTTACAAAAAATCTCTGACTCACACTTTGTTGCATTAAATCCAAAAGGAGGAAAATAATTATGTGGAAAACCATTTTACGTCGTGTGTTATTAATGTTGCCACAAATCTTCATCCTTAGTGTGCTAGCATTCTTAATCGCGAAGATGATGCCAGGGGATCCATTTACAGGTTTAATTACTCCAGAAACGGACCCAAATACAATTGAAGCTTTACGTGTGAAAGCTGGTTTCTATGATCCACTTCCTGTTCAATATTGGAACTGGATTTCAAAAGCATTCCGCGGAGACTTCGGTCAAAGTTATACTTACAAATATGAAGTAACAAAATTAATCGGTGAACGTATTGGTAACACAGTATGGTTATCATTATTAACATTGATTTTAACTTACTTAATTGCATTACCATTAGGGATGATTGCAGGTCGTTTCCAAAACTCTTGGGCTGACAAAGCAATCGTAGTATATACATTCATTACTTACTCAATCCCAGTATTCGTATTCGCGTTAGTTTTATTATGGTTGTTTGGTTATACATTAGGTTGGTTCCCAACTCGTGGATCTGTTGATTCAGATGTAGTTGCTGGAACACTTGGCTATTATGTAAACAAATTCCATCACATGATTTTACCAGCGTTTACGATGGCGATTCTTTCAACTACTGGTACGATTCAATATTTACGTACTGGGGTTATCGATGCGAAGAGCCAAGACTACGTTCGTACAGCACGTGCGAAAGGGGTTCCTGAAAATGTTGTGTTCAACCGCCACATCTTCCGTAACTCAATCTTGCCAATCGCAGCCTTCTTAGGATATGAATTCACTGGTTTAATCGGTGGTTCAGTGTTCATTGAAAACATCTTCTCATATCCTGGAATGGGGAACTTATTCGTAACATCAATCACAGGACGTGACTACTCAGTAATCTTAGCGTTACTATTACTCTTCGGTACAGCGACTCTTCTAGGTACGCTATTATCTGATATTATCATGAGTATTGTAGACCCACGTGTTCGTGTACAATAATAAAAGGAGGAGTAGCAAATGGAGCAAAATAATGTAAATACAGTTGAAGAAACTGTCGTTGAAGAGAGCACCGTATCTACACCGCCTGCTGGTTTTCAGGTTATTGTACGGGAGTTTTTAAAAGATAAAATAGCGCTTTTCGCGTTAATTTTACTAGCGTTGATTTTCTTAATCATCTTTGTCGGACCATTCTTTATCGACCAAGAAACTGCTTTGAAAGTGAATATCTTAGGTCGTTATAAAGCCCCAACAAACGCTCACGTTTTAGGGACTGACGAAAGTGGTCGTGACGTTTTAGCCTTATTAATTATCGGGGCTCGTAACTCAGTATTAATCGGGTTCTCAGTTACAATCTTGACATGTATCGTTGGTATTATCGTCGGATTGATTTCTGGTTACTACGGTAAATGGGTGGACACAACTTTAATGCGTGTCGTTGACTTTATCATGATCTTACCAACATTGATGATCATCATCGTGTTCGTAACAGTAATTCCAAACTACACAATGTTCCACTTCGTATTTATCATGACAGCCTTCTATTGGGTTGGTTCTGCTCGTTTATTCAGAACACGTACTCTTCAAGAAGCAAGCTTAGACTATGTAAATGCATCGAAAACATTAGGTTCAAGTGATATCCGTATCATGTTCCGTGAAATCTTGCCAAACTTAAGTTCATTAATTATCGTTAACTTAATCTTACGTTTAGCAGGGAACATCGGTATTGAAACAGGGTTAACTTACTTAGGGTTCGGTTTACCATTTACAACACCATCACTTGGTACATTAATTTCTGCAGCGAAAAATGCGGACATCATCGAACACAAATTATGGGTTTGGTTACCAGCCACAATCTTAATCTTAATCATGATGTTATGTATCAACTATGTTGGTCAAGCCCTACAACGTGCAGCGGACTCTCGCCAACGTTTAGGTTAATCATAAATTTGCAAAAGAGATTGAAGGAAACTTCAGTCTCTTTTTTTTGTGCAGAAAAAGCTGATTTGAAAAATTTTTCGTATCTAATAGAGAAGAAAAGTGTAGGGTTTCGGTGTTTGGTTGTGAAATAGGAGGGAATCTAGTAAAATAGAGGTTAAAAATGTCGAAATGAGTGGCCACGATGTACGTCAGTGAATCATTTGAAACAGTGTTAAAGAATCGTGATTTGAAACTGGATAAGAAAGATTTAGACGACGGTGGAATCGCGTTTCTTGGTCTGTATTCAGAAGGAGAAGGCGAGTTTCCTTTTAGCGTCGTGTTTGATGATAGCCAGGACCGTACCGATTACCAGATTACTTATGAAGGAATCGGGAATGGAAGAGACTTTGGCTTAGATTTATTCGAGGTGCTCTATACCATTAATCGCTTGAATCAGGAGTTAGTGGCATACTATACGCTACTCGTGGATTCAGACGGAGAGCTCTTTATTCGCTATGTGGGAAGAGTAACTCCATTTGAGACCTTTACGCTGTATGAATTACTCGTGATTGGCTCAAAAATTGCCTCAGAAGTACGTAGAACATTATTAGAGTTAAAGGATGAGAACGATAGTTAAGAAGTATTCCCATTTGATAAAGCCATTCGACATTATTATTGTGCTCGTGTTATTGGCACTATCATTTTTACCAAATGCAATCTTTGCTTATCAACAAGCAACGAGAAAAGAAGAAGCAAAAATTTACGCGATTCTCACAATTGACGGAGAAGAAATCGAGCGCTTTGAACTCAGTGAAAATACACCACATGATGAGTTCATCTACTTCCCGCATGACGATCAATATAATATTATTGAAATCGATGGAACGCGTATCCGTGACAAGGAGGATAATAGTCCAGACCAAATCGCGGTGCAAACAGGTTGGATTTCCCAGCCGGGTCAGACAAGTATTTGCTTGCCACATGGGCTGATGATTGAGATTGTCTCAACCGAGCCTGCTACTAGTGATAATGACACCATTATCCCGTTATAAATCAATGGAAAGTTCGCTGCAGTCATGGCGAACTTTTTTTGATTCCGCGACTGTTCCCGTTCCAAGGAGGAGAGCATTTTGCCCGTTGCCTTTGCAGTGCGCCAAATGGACTAAAATCACGCAGCACATTTTTTATTCCATATTCTTTCGTGCATTCATAAAAATGAGAGCACTACTACGTAAGAATTTCTCTTTGAAGTAGACGATGAGAAGAATCGAGCGGATTTTATAATAGCAGTAATGGGGGATAGCATTCAAAGTGAATTACGTACTCTTGAAAATTTATTTTCTAGAGTACGTTTGAATCTTGAAAGAGCTTGAGACCATGGCTCAAGCCGGTGCCCCATTACAGCTATTATAAAGAAATCCGCAAGGATTCGAATCATCGTCTCTCTCCCAACACTCAAGAAGCACCAAAAGAAATCTTTCAAGCCGTTGTTGCACTTATTAATTTATAAAAAACTCACGAAAGAGTGCTGGAATATGGTATTATAGTGGAATAAGGAGGAATGCACTGTGCGAATTATTTCAGGAGAATTTGGCGGAAGACGCTTAAAGGCAGTACCGGGCCAAAATACTCGTCCGACGACTGACAAGATAAAAGAATCGCTCTTCAATATTCTTGGCGGTTATTTTGACGGAGGAGTCATGCTCGACATGTACAGCGGAAGCGGAGCCGTTGCCATCGAGGCCGTCTCTCGTGGGATGGACCGTGCGTTTCTATTCGAGAACAATCGCCTGGCACAAAAGACGATTGAGCAAAATATCGAGATTACAAAATCACCCGAACAATTTCATTTAAAACGACAAAATGTGAAACAAGGACTCAAAACCATTGCGAGTGATCCAGTGTTTGAACCGTTCGAGTTGGTGTTTATGGATCCGCCATATCGCCTACAAGAAATTGTAAAGGACATTGAGCAGTTGCAAGAGTTGAATCTTGTTTCTCCAGATTGCGTGATTGTCTGCGAGGTGGATAAGGAAGTGCAACTTCCAGAGCGAATTTTAGAATTTGAGCAATATAAGCGCGTGGAGTACGGGATTACAGCATTAGTGTTTTTCGACCGTGCGACTAGCGAAGAGGAGGCTTAAGATGAGAAAAGCGGTAGTAGCAGGAAGCTTCGATCCGATTACGAATGGGCATTTGGATATTATCGAGCGAAGCAGTGAACTTTTCGATGAAGTCATTGTGGTTTTATCGCATAATGTTCAGAAAAATTATTTATTTTCTTTGGACGAGCGAAAATCACTGGTTGAAAAGGTGATTGCGCATGTACCCAATGCCAGAGTGGTCGCCGTAAGCGGAGGTTTAACCGTAGAGGCAGCGGCACAATTAGGAGCGAGCGTTCTAGTACGTGGCGTTCGAAATGCGACTGACTTTGAATATGAAGCAACTCTTGCATCTCATAACCGTGTTCAAAACGGAGAAGTCGAAACGGTATTACTCCTCAGCAAGGAAGAGTACCGATTTGTAAGTTCGTCGATGATGAAGGAATTGGCTCGTTTTGGAGGAGACGTAACGCCGTTTGTTCCAAGTGTGGTGGCCGATGCCTTACAAGAAAAATACAAAGATGCGCCTGAACGCACAATAAAAATGGATGAGGAGATAACAGATGTCAAAGGTTAAGAAGATTATTATTGCAGCCTTAATTTTCGTTGTATTAGCGATTGTAGCGATGATTCCAATCCCGTATGTGATTGAATCGCCAGGGACTGCAGAAGAAGTATCCCAATTTTTAACGATTAGTGGAGCAAAAGATGAGGACCCAGGATCACTCCGGGTGCTGACGGTGTATGTCGAGCAGGCGACCGTTTTAACGTACTTTAAGAAGTTCTTGAAGCACCACGAAATGGTTCCGGCTGAAGAAGTATTCGGTGATTATACGCCAGAAGAATTCGATGCCCTGCAAGATTTCAGTATGCGCAATGCACGTTCAAAAGCGGTTCGAGTAGCCTTTGAAGCGGCCGGGAAAACGGTCGAGCGACATGTAAATGGTATTTTCGTCACACGCGTGGACCAAAGTTCGGATTTCCGTGACAAGTTAAAAGTCGGAGATATTATCGAAACGATTGATGGAAAGAGCCCAGGCAATACCGATGAGAGTTTTGAAGACTTAAAAGACTATTTAGCAGGCCTTGAACCAGGACATACGCTAGTCCTTCAAGTGAAACGTGATGATGCAACAATGACGATCAGCGCGAAGTTGAAAATGAATAGCCGTACTGGTGGTATCCGTCTTGGATTTGGCGGGGAAGTGGATGAAGATGTGACTTCTGACCCATCCGTTGAATTTGACCCACATGGCGTAAGTGGTCCTTCAGGTGGTTTGATGTTCACGCTTGAAATCTACAACCAAATTACGAATAGTCATTTGAAAAACGGACATAACATTGCCGGAACAGGAACGATTGAATTAGACGGAACGGTTGGACGTATCGGTGGAATTGATAAGAAATTAGTGGCTGCGATTGAAGCAGGTGCGACAGTTTTCTTAGCCCCAGACGATGAAATCACGGACGAAATGCGTGCGCGTTATCCAGATATTAAATCGAACTATGAAGAAGTCAAAGAAGCGGCTGAAAAGTTAGGCACAGACATTAAAATTTATCCTGTGAAGACTTTGGATGAAGCTATTGAAATTCTAAAAAATCTATAACCAATGAGTCATTTTTCTCATATCTTTAATTGGAGAAATCTTTTTAAGGAGTGAGAGGAATGGCTTTTTTTGATGAGTGTAAAGAGAAATGGGAGTCGTGGAGCCTGGCAGTCAAAGGTGCTGTCATTGGTGGAGTGCTTCTTTTATTAGTAGGTGTTGGTG
>CAUQUY010000004.1:0-66635 GCA_963521405.1 uncultured Streptococcus sp. | reverse complement strand
TGTACTGACCCCAAAAAGTTAGACAATTAATTTAAGCAAAGGATTTAGTTCTGTATTGTACAGGACTAAGTCCTTTTAATTTTACTTTGATTCGTTTGTTGTTGTAATAATCAATATAGTCGACGATTGCTCCCTCAAGTTCCTTTATAGACTTAAATGTCTGCTCATAGCCATAAAACATCTCTGATTTAAGAATGCCAAAGAACGATTCCATCATGCCATTGTCAGTACTATTACCCTTACGGGACATAGATGGCTGAATTCCCTTATCTTCTAAAAAACTATGATAAAACTCATGCTGGTATTGCCATCCCTGATCACTGTGGAGAATAGTACTCTCGTATTGTTCTTCTCTAAAAGCTTGTTTTAACATATCTTTTAATTGGTCTAAATTTGGTGAAGACGAAAGGGAATAAGCTATAATTTCGCTGTTATAACCATCTAAAATTGGTGATAAATATAGTTTTTGGTTACTTGTTGGGATAGAAAATTCCGTAATGTCTGTATAGCACTTTTCCATCGGTTTTTCAGCTTCAAATTGGCGTTGAATAATGTTTCCAACTCTCTTTCCAACTGTTCCATGATAAGAAGAGTACTTACGTTTTCTGCGAATACGAGCCCTTAGACCTAACATTTTCATCAGGCGTTGTACCTTTTTATGGTTTACGATGAAACCACGGTTTCTAAGTTCAAGAGTAATACGACGATAGCCATAATTTCCTTTATGCTCGTTATAAATAGTTTCTATTTCGTTTTTTACGGCCTGATTCTTATCTTCTAGGTTTAGCTGCTTTAAGTGATAGTAGTAAGTTGAACGAGCAAGTTTAATAATCTTTAGAAGAATATCTAAAGGAAACTCTGGCACTAACTCTCTGACAATCTGTGTCTTTCTTCTTTCTCTTTTTCCTCCTTCAAGCGGAGTTCTCTCAACTTTTTTAGAATGGCATTCTCCGCTCTTAAATACTCATTTTCAGCCTGAAGGCGTTCTAGTTCTGTCATCTCTTCTGATTTTTTCTTTGGCTTACGGCCCATATTAAGTAGTCTCCCTCTTGTTTTCTCAACAATAGTATACTCATTTTTCTTGTATTGTGCGAGCCAGTTATAAAGCATCGCAGGACCCGGAAGACCGTATTCAAGAGAAACTCTTTCTATACTCAAACCTTTATGTAAGACTTTATCAATCATTTCTTGTTTTATTTCTGGAGGATAATAAATTTTCTTCCCTCTTTTTACTATCTCTAAACCATAACGATCAATCAATTTAATCATATAGACAAGATTTCTCGCATTTATACCGAACGTATCTGCAAGTCGTGCGTAGCTAACTCCTTGTTTTCTGAGTTCATAAATTTGAACTTTATCCTCATAAGTTAATTTCATAAAAAAGCACCCCAAAAGTTAGATTTTCTGTCTAACTTTTGGGGTGCACTTCAAATTATCATATATGATAATTTCACCAACGCAAAGTTCCTAAGTGTAACCCCACCTAATCAGCAGGGGGGTAGGAAGCGCACACTCCTTGGAACTCATCCCACCATAACGAAGCTTTTATAAGCTTGGCTTAGCAGACTTCGCAGCACAGTGATATTTTCAGAAGCACCAAGATAAAAGACCGTAAGCGTTCTGCAAATATAAATTCACTAAGCAGAGATTACGAAGAATCTTACGGATCCTATAATCGCAGTGGTGGGGAATCGTATCAAATGCGAACTAAAGGGAGTTAGGAATTTATTCCTTACTCCCTTTTTGAGGCTTTGAAGGTGAGAGACCTAAGGCTCGAACCGGTACCCCACTACAGCGATTATGGAAACATCCGTAATGATTCGTAGTAATCGAAATCTTCTTTTATAAATACTAACTTTATTTTTTACAGAAAAATGTAACGACCTACGGTCTTTTATATGATTTTACAAGAAAATATCACAATACTAGCTGATGGGTATGCTATAATAAAGCCAATCTTATGAAAGGTGGAAGGTTTATGGAACAAAAGAAATACAGCGGGAAAGAGTTCACGATGAACGTCCTTAACGCACTTGCATTAGGCGTGGTCGTTACACTTATCCCTGGAGCATTACTTGGTGAATTAGTGAAGGCATTATTACCAGTATTTCCACAAGGCCAATTGATAATCCAAGCAACCCAAGTGGCCAATACATTAATGGGGGCAATCATCGGATTGATGGTCGGTCAATTCTTCAAATTCACCCCAATTCAAACAGGAGCACTTGCACTAGCCGTTTTATTTGCCGGCGGTGTAGCAACTTTCAACCCTGACGTGAAAGGAATTATCTTTAGCGGTACAGGGGACATCATCACGATGGGACTTACTGCAGCATTAGGAGCAGCAGTCATTTTATGGATTGGCAATAAAGCCAAAGCATACTCGATTATCGTGATTCCAACGGTGTTATTAGTCGTTGTTGGTGGGGCGGGACGTCTTGCGTTACCGTACATCAAAACTTTAACAACATTATTAGGACAAGGAATCGGAACGCTATTATCATTACAACCAGTTATTATGTGTTTATTATTAGCCGTTATTTTCTGTATGTTAATCGTTTCTCCATTTACAACAGTAGGGATTGCCGTTGCGATTAGTCTTAGCGGTGTAGGTTCAGGGGCAGCAAACCTTGGAATCTGTGCAGCTGGGTTCGGTCTTGCGATTGCTGGATGGAAAGTGAATTCAAAAGGAACGGCGATTGCGCATTTCATCGGTTCACCAAAAATGTCAATGGCGAATGTGTTGGCAAAGCCAAAAATCTTATTACCAATGATGTGTACATCTGCCGTACTTGGTGTGTTAGCAGCTTTATTTAACATCCAAGGAACACCTCAAAGTGCAGGGTTCGGTTTCAGCGGACTAGTAGGGCCCATCAATGCGTTGAACTTAGCAGAGGGTGGATGGAGTGTGATGAATATCGTTATCGTGATACTCATTTTCGTCGTAGCGCCAATCGCATTGAACATCGTATTCGTTCATTTATTCGAAAAAGTGTTAAAATGGATTCAACCAGAAGATTACAAATTAACCGTTTAATAGAAAAGGGGAGTTAAAATGAAAATCGCAATTGCGGGTGCAGGAGCAATGGGGTGCCGTTTCGGGTACATGTTAACAAAAACAGGGCAAGAGGTGACGTTGATCGATGAATGGCCAGCGCACATCGAAGCTATCCAAAAGAATGGATTGAAAGTCGTTGATGGAGATAACACAGATACGATCGATATCAAGATTATTCGTCCAGAAGAAGCAACAGAAGAAGTCGATGTGGTTATCGCATTTACAAAATCAATGAAATTAGGCGAAATGCTTGAAAAGATTAAAGCGATTATCCACGAAGATACAAAAGTGCTTTGTCTTTTAAATGGTCTAGGACACGAAGACACAATGGCGAATTATGTTCCTCGTAAAAATATTATTATGGGGGTAACGATTTGGACTGCGGGTCTAATCGAACCAGGGGTAGCGCGTCTAGGCGGAACTGGTACTGTAGAAATGCAAGCGGCGGACCCAAGTGGTGTAGCGATTGCTAAAGAATTAGTAGAAGTGATGGACAAAGCGGGCTTGAACGCAAGCTACAGCGAAGATGTTCATTTCTCAACATGGCGTAAAGCGTGCGTGAATGGTACGATGAACGCAACATGTGCCATCTTAGATGCAAACATCGGCGAAGTGTTCGATACTTCAACTGCCGAAGCTATCGTAACGCAAATCATCAGTGAATTCGTTGCCGTTGCTGAAAAAGAAGGCGTGCATTTGGATCCAGCTGCAATGAAAGATTATGTGTATACAGCTTCTAATAAAGTTCGCGGACACTATCCTTCAATGCACCAAGACTTAATTCAAAACCACCGCTTTACTGAAGTGGACTTCTTGAACGGATTTGTGGCTAGAAAAGGGAAGGAATATGGTATTCCAACACCTTACTGTCAATTGATTACAGAGCTTATCCACGCGAAAGAAGATATTTTGAAAGTTAAATAGTATAGCGATATAAAAGAACAACTCTAAGAATCAGTTTAAAATTGAAAGATTAATAGTGGGGCAGCGGCGAGAGCCTGTAGTTTCTCGCCTTCGGAGCCTCAAAGTAGAAGCAAAAACTTGCAGTTTTAGCTCCTACTAATTCGCATCCGATGCGATTCCCCACTATTCTTTCAATAAACTGATTCTTTTTCATTGTTCTTTTACGTGGATAGTAGTTCTAATTATCTCTTTTGCATCAACTAACAGTTAGGTAATAAAACACAGAAAAAGGAGCGAGGCGAAGTATGCCTGCGCTCCTTTTTGCGTTTAGCGTTTGCGGTAAATCTAGGGAGATTTATAGGAAATGTTCAACGATAATACGCACTGCTTCGAATGCGTTTTGAGATGCTTTTTCGAGTGTTTCCTCGAAAGTATCAGGGGCATCTCCGCCCACATGGTCGCTCACGCCACGCACGTTTAGTACGGGGATGTCATAGAAGCTAGCCACTTGTGCAATGGGTGCAGCTTCCATATCGCTTGCGACGATGTCTGGTAATTTTTCGCGAATCGTACTAACGGCATCGACAGAACTCATAAACGAGTCACTTGTTGCGATAAAGCCGCTTTGGATGTTAAATCCGCTCACCTTTTCGCGCAGCAGTCCGACCACTTTTTCATGTAAGTCTTTATCAACAGGATAGTCGGCTGGCATCTGAGGCACTTGTCCCCAGGCGTAGTCGAATCCAGTGGCATCCACGTCGCTATAGGCGAATTTCGTAGAAACAATGACATCGGCCAAGGAGAAGTCTGGATTAAAGCTTCCCGTTGTTCCTGTATTAATGATGAGGTCGGGTTGGATCTTCTCGCATAACCAAGCCGCACAAGCCGCAGCGTTGGCTTTACCGATTCCTGATTGTACGAGATACAAGTTCTCGTGGACTTCTAGGAATCGGATTGGGCCTTTTGCAAAGACTACTTTTCCTGGTGCGAAATGGGCTTCAAATGGATGCAGCTCTTCTTTCATCGCTGCAACAATAGCAATCTTCATGGATTATTTACCCCACACTTCAGAAACAGGTTTCTTCACTTCAACTTTTGTTCCTGCGAACTTGTCAGAAATGTATTTTTGGATTTCTGGGTCGTGGTAGAGGTCCACTAATTTTTTGTATTCTTCTTTATCGGTATTTTCTGCTTTCACAGCAATCACGTTGATGCTTGTGATCGTAGAAGCGTCTGCTTTTTCATAGAAGAGTGAGTCTTTCAATACGTTTAAACCACCTTCAAGGGCGATTGTGTTTCCGATTGCGATTAAATCAGTATCGTCTAATACACGTACGCTTGTAGTGTCATCGATCAGTAAGAATTCAAGATTTTTCTTGTTTTCTACGATGTCGCTAGGAGTGCCAGTGCCATCTTTGAAGTCGCTTGATAATTTAATTAAACCAGCGCTTTCTAATAAGCGAAGTGCACGAGTAGTGTTATATGGGTTATCTGGTAAAGCGACTTTTGCACCGTTTGGTAGGTCATTTAGTGATTTTACCTTTTTAGAGTAAAGCCCCATTGGTTCAATATACGTAGTGCCAACTGGAACGAGTTTGTTTGAGTTGGCTTCGTTAAATCCTTGTAAGTATCCGATTGATTGGAAGGCGTTGGCATCGACTGTTCCGTCTGCCACGCTTTCGTTCAATGGCACGCCGCCGTTAATTTCTTGGACTTCGATTTTTAGGCCTGCTTTTTTCGCTTGTTCAGACTCTGCGATATGTCTCCAGATGTCTGCGTCAGAGCCGACAGAAGCGATTTTCACTGTTTTCAGTTCTGATGCTGAAGATTGAGCGTTTGATGAGCTAGCAGAACTTGAAGCATTGTTGCCGCAAGCGCCTAAGACGAATGCAGCAGAAAGGGCGATAAGAGATTTAGCGATAGTTTTTAATTTCATATAGGGGGTTCCTCCAGTCTAGGTGTCTACTGTTTCTTACTGAATGACAATTGATTAAATAACTTTGCGAACGAATGGATCAATGCTGATGCCTTGTTCTAAGACTTGTTTGGCGTATTCTTTTGCACCGAATAATGAATGGTCGCGGTAGTTTCCGCATTGTACGGCAGAGACGCCTTGAATATCTTTGAATTGAATGTTATTTACGATTTCTTCTAGCGTTGATTTCAATGCGCGTGCGATATCTTCAGGAGAACGTTCTTCCCAAAGGATTAAATGGAAACCAGTACGGCATCCAAATGGAGAAATGTCGATGATGCCTTCCAAGCGGTCACGTAAGAGGTCTGCTAATAAGTGCTCGAATGTATGAACGACACCTGTTGGCATTTCTTGTTTATTCGGTTGTAAGAAGCGGATGTCAAAGTTTGAAATGACGTCTCCTTTCTTACCATGTTCGTTAGCGATTAAGCGAACGTAAGGTGCAATCACCTTGTTATGGTCTAGTGTAAAGCTTTCTACTTCAGCCATGTTGATTTCCTCCTAAGTTGTTTTGGTAAACGAAAATAAAAAAGCCCGCACTTCTAGCGCTTGCTAAAAGGACGAGTTGCAGTCGTGGTACCACCTTTGTTTGTCTTCGGGGGAGAAGACCTTTTCCGCATAGACGGATGGTTGATAACGGGAGTACCCGGATTGTCTTAAGGTTTCGGACAATCTGCTCAAAGATCATGTTCAAAAATAACGACTTGCTTACTCGCACCAACCGTAAGCTCTCTATGAAGTTTTATTTTTTACTCTTCTTTTCATTGCGTTTCAATATGTTATATAGATAGGATACTGGATAGTTTGTGAAAAGTCAATCTTAAAAACATACTTTTAGTTATAATTTTTATTTATAGTTCGTTATTCGTGGTTTTTATAACTGAAAACAGATGTAAAACAATATATTGTTCGTTTTTTCTTTAATTCAACTTCCAAACGAATTATTTGGACTGTTTTTAGGCAAAAAGGTCTCTAGATTGGAAAGATTATAGAATAGAATGAAAAGTTTCACGCTTTACAGTATAATAGAACTATCTATTAAACAATGAAGGGTGACAACAATGACATTATTAGATGTACAACACGTACAAAAAGTTTATCAAACACGTTTTGGAGCCGCTGAAGTGACTGCGTTAAAAGATATCAACTTCTCAGTAGAAGAAGGCGAATATGTGGCAGTCATGGGGGAATCTGGTTCTGGTAAAACAACGCTATTAAACATTTTAGCGACACTAGACCGTCCAACTGATGGAACGGTGCTTCTAAACGGGGAAGACATTCAAAAGATTTCTGATAAAGTGTTAACAGAATTCCGTCGTGACCACTTAGGATTCGTCTTCCAAGACTTCAACTTATTAGAAACATTATCCGTGTATGACAATATGGTATTGCCACTTGTGTTAGCACGTCGTCCAATCGACGAAATGGAAAAGAAAGTTCAACCAATCGCTGAAATGTTAGGCATTGAGGACTTATTGAAAAAATATCCATATGAATTATCTGGAGGTCAACAACAACGTGTGGCAATCGGCCGTGCGATGATTACAGACCCAAGCTTACTCTTAGCCGATGAACCAACAGGGGCGTTGGACTCAAAATCAGCTAGCAATACATTAGATTTATTCGATAAAATCAATCAAAACGGACAAACGATTTTAATGGTAACGCACAGTACTGTTGCCGCAAGTCGTGCCAAACGCGTTCTTTTCATTAAAGACGGTTTAATTTACAACCAATTGTACCGTGAAGGAAGAACGGACCAACAAATGTTTGAATTAATCTCAGAAACATTAACTGCGATGGCAAACAGAGGTGAGGAACATGTTTAATCTACTGCGTTCCATGGCGATTACGAACTTACGTAAGAACCGTGCTCTCTATGTACCATTTGCACTCGCAACGGTGATGGTGACAGTAGTTCTATATGTAACGAACGCACTGGCTGCAACACCGGAATTCGCTCACTTAGAAGGTGGGTCAGCGATGGCCAAAACTCTTGGCTTTGGTTTCGTCATCGTTCAAATCGTATCACTCGTCGTTATTTTGTATGCGAATGCCTTCGTGATGAAAAACCGTGCCAAAGAATTCGGTTTATACGGGATTCTCGGTCTTGACCGTAAGAATATTCAATTGCTCAGCTTGATTGAGTTAGTTGTCTTTGCCGCTTTAAGCATCGGTCTAGGGTTAATCCTTGGTGTGATTTTCCATGCGGCATCGTTTGCGATTCTATTGAAACTCATTCAATACGATATCGGTATTAAATATTCCTTCCAATTCGGAAGTATTATTGCCGTTCTGTTAACGATGGTGGCCATCTTTGTTCTTGTGTTCTTTTTAAATGCAGCGAAGATTTACATGAGCCGTCCGCTTGAGTTATTAAAAGAGAAGAAAAAAGGGGAGAAGAAAGGCCGCGCCGTTACAATTCGTGCCATTATCGGTCTAGGACTTCTCGGATATGCATACTATATGTCACAATCCATCGAGTCTCCGGTTAAAGCTCTCTTATACTTCTTCTTAGCCGTATTATTAGTAGTGATTGCGACTTATATTTTATTTGACGCTGGTTCGATTGCGCTTCTATCCATCTTGCAAAAGAATAAGAAGTTATTCTATCAACCAACGAACTTTATTTCGATTTCAAACTTGCAATTCCGTATGCGTAAAAATGCTGCCGGACTTGCCAGCGTATGTATCCTTTCAACAATGGTACTTGTTACAATGGCGACAACTGTAGCACTTCAACGTGGGACAACAGCCAGACTTGATAGCAACTATCCAACAGATTACTCTGCAGTTGCTTACTTTGTTCTAGAAAAGGATATGGATCAATATCCTCCAATCGTTCAAAAGATTAAGGAACAAACGAAAGGTCAATTGAAAGACGAGAAGACATTCTTAAACGTGCTTCGCTTTGGACAACGTACGGAGACTGGATTTGACTTTGCGAATGTGAACTCAGGAGATAGTCCTGCAGCGATGTTCACCCTTGTTTCTGTGGACCAATATAATAAGATGTTTGGGACGAACTACACGGTTGGCGAAAAGGAAATGATTGTCGGCCATATTAAAGGGGACGTTAAACAAATTTCGGAAGTGAAGACGTATTCGGTTGTGTATAACGCGACGATTACCGTCAAAGAGATGATTGATGGGACTCCATACGCGAAAGTGATGCCACAACTACCATATGTGGCAGACAATCAGTATGTAGGGATTGTAAAAGATCCAATGCAATACTTAAACCCAGTGGCTGGCCAAGCAATGTATTACTTTACTTGGAATACCAATACACCATTTGAGTTACGTGACGCTGAATGGGCTGCGTATAAGAATGTGAAGAGTCAATACAAGGCAGATGCCATGGCGTTAAGCAGTAAGAATGAAGAGGCTAAAACGCTCTATGCCTTCATGGGTAGCTTGCTCTTAGTGGGGGCACTTCTTTCAATCGCATTCTTCATTGGTGCAGTACTTGTCATTTACTACAAACAAATTTCTGAAGGGTACGAAGACCGTGACCGTTTCGTTATCTTACAAAAACTCGGTATCGATCAAAAGACAATCAAGAAGTCTATCAACCGTCAAGTGTTAATTGTATTCTTCTTACCGCTTGTCACAGCGTTTATCCATACCGCATTTGCCTTCAAGATGTATCGTAAGATTATCGAGCTCTTCGGGGTTGACGGCAGCGTGACATTAAACGCGACAATTGTGATTGGTGCAATTTTCGTTGTGGTATACCTCATCGTGTACCAAATCACTTCACGTAGTTACTACAGAATTATTAAACGTTAATCAACTACAACTCCAAAAGAGGTTTCCGTGCGAAGCCTCTTTTTTTGTGCTTTTTTCCAAAGTGACAAAAATGTAAGAAATGGGGATAAAATGATAGGATAGTGTCATGATTTCCCTTTACGAGTGGACTATACTAAGGTCAACAAATGAAAGTAAAGGGTGAAAACAATGACATTATTAGATGTACAACATTTACAAAAGAACTATCAAACACGCTTTGGAGCTGCTGAAGTGACGGCACTCAAAGACATCAGCTTCTCGGTTGAAGAAGGCGAATACGTAGCCGTGATGGGGGAATCGGGTTCAGGGAAAACAACGCTCTTAAATATCTTAGCGACTCTCGATCGCCCAACTGCTGGTTCTGTCTTTTTAAACGGAGAAAACATTCAAAATATCTCCGCTAAAGTTCTGACAGAATTCCGTCGCGACCACTTAGGGTTCGTGTTCCAAGATTTCAACTTATTAGAAACACTATCGGTCTATGATAATATGGTGTTGCCGCTCGTACTCGCTCGTCGTCCGATTTCAGAAATGAAGCAAAAGGTTGAGCCGATTGCGCAAATGCTAGGAATTAAAGACTTACTCAAGAAATATCCTTATGAACTATCAGGTGGGCAACAACAACGTGTGGCAATTGGCCGTGCGATGATTACAGACCCAAGCTTACTGTTAGCCGATGAACCCACAGGGGCATTGGATTCAAAATCAGCTAGCAATACATTAGATTTATTTGATAAAATTAATCAAAACGGGCAAACGATTTTAATGGTAACGCACAGTACGGTTGCTGCAAGTCGTGCCAAAAGGGTTCTTTTCATTAAAGACGGCTTGATTTATAATCAATTGTACCGTGAAGGAAGAAGTGATCAACAAATGTTCGAGTTGATTTCAGAAACATTAACTGCGATGGCAAATAGAGGTGAAATCCATGTTTAAACTCATTTTTTCGATGGCAACATCGAATCTAAAAAAGAATCATTCATTATATTTGCCATATGCACTGACGACCATTATGGTGACAATGATTCTCTATATCACGCACGCCTTATCTGCGATGCCTGAGCTTTCTACTCTTCGCGGAGGGGGAGCGATTGCGCAAACATTGGGCTTCGGGGTTATCGTGGTTCAGCTCGTAGCACTCTTAACGATTCTTTATGCGAATGCCTTCGTGACGAAAAATCGATTAAAAGAATACGGCCTATATAGCATTCTTGGGCTCGACCGAAAAAATATTCAATTGTTGAGTTTCATTGAATTGCTTCTCTTCTCAGTGGTCAGCGTGGGGCTAGGGGTTGTGCTTGGAATCGTGTTCCACCGCTTCTCGTTTGCCGTATTATTGAAGCTCATTCGAATTCCAATCGGCATTGAGTATTCAATGCAATTAGGGAGTGTCGGTTTTGTACTCATTTCAATGGCGTTTATTTTCGGAGTTGTCTTCTTCTTAAATGCGACAAAGATGTACATGAGCCGTCCGTTAGAAATGCTTTCTGAGAAGAAAAAAGGAGAGACGAAGGGGCGCTTTATTCTTCTTCGTGCACTCATTGGTGCAGGGCTTCTCGGGGGTGCGTATTATATGTCACAAACGATTGAAGCACCTGTTGCAGCGCTATATTCCTTCTTTGTTGCGGTCCTATTAGTTATTTTAGCGACATATATTTTATTTGACGCGGGTTCCATTGTGCTTCTTTCTCTTTTGCAAAAGAACAAACGTCTCTTTTATCAACCAACGAATTTTATTTCGATTTCTAATTTGAAATTCCGTATGCGTAAAAATGCTGCGGGACTTGCAAGTATTTGTATTTTATCAACGATGGTGCTTGTCACATTAGCTACAACCGTCGCGCTGCAAACAGGAACAGCCGATTTATTAAAGAAAAGCTATCCAACAGATTATTCGGCAACGGCATTCGTCGAAGACACCTCTACGATTCCGCAACTTTCAGAACAAATTAGCAAGATCAAGGCGCAATCGAAAGGCACCGTTACCAATGAAATGAATTACCTTAGCGTACTTCGTGCTGCAAAAAGTATGGAGGGCGGGGTGGACATCGAAGGAGTCTATCCAGGAGATAGCCCAGCTGCGTTCATTACGTTCATTTCTGTGGAGGATTACAATCGCATCTTTGGGACGAATTTTCACCCTAGTGACAATGAAGCCGTTCTAGGACTGGTTAAAGGAGCAGATAAAAATGTTTCGGCTATCCGCGTGAATGGACAATTAACGCTTCAAGTCAAAGAGATGATGGATACTGGCGACTTTAAAGAAAAATTGCCACAATTGCCGTATGTTGCAGATAATGTTTATGTAGCCGTTGTAAAGGATCCGTCAAAGATGATAGACGGTAAACTTGGCCGTGGATTCTATTACGCATTGTGGAATACTTCGACAGACATTCAGGGGAAAACAGAAGAGTTTGAGGCTTACGCTAACGTGCTTGAAGCAAGCAATGATGATTTCATTACGGTCGGAAGTAGAGAGGATGCGGCTAAAGACATCTACGGATTTATGGGAAGTTTACTCTTTGTAGGGGCACTTCTTTCCGTTGCGTTCTTCATCGGAGCAGTTCTTGTCATTTACTACAAACAAATTTCTGAAGGGTACGAAGACCGTGACCGTTTCGTGATTTTACAAAAACTCGGTATCGATCAAAAGACCATCAAGAAATCTATCAATCGTCAAGTGTTGATTGTATTTTTCTTACCGCTAGTCACTGCGTTTATTCATACCACATTTGCCTTCAAGATGTATCGTAAGATTATTCAGCTCTTCGGAGTTGACGGCAACGTAACGTTGAACGCGACGATTGTAATTGGTGCTATCTTTGTTGTGGTATACCTCATCGTGTACCAAATCACGTCTCGTAGTTACTATAAAATTATCAAACGTTAATAGATTTTGTTCACAAACCGTGAAGTTTTAAGATGCAAAACCGCACTCTAAAGGGGTTTGTGCACGTTATAAAAATCGTAAAAAGGGCGAGGTTTTCTCGTCCTTTTTTTGTGCTCAAAAACGGGATAACTGTCCACAATAAAAAGCTTTCATAATTTTTACTTTTTCAGTTTTCAGTTTCTAAAAAACATGGTAGAATAGAATGTATTGAAGTAAAAGAAACTGGAGGATTCGTCATGATCGATGTTATTGACTTAAACAAAGTATTCGATAACGGCTTTGAAGCATTAAAGTCAGTAAATTTCTCAATTGAACAAGGGGACTTAGTTTGTTTACTAGGACCTAGTGGTTGTGGGAAATCAACAATTTTAAATTTAATCGCAGGATTATTAACACCAACAGGAGGAGACATCCAATTTAAAGGAAATTCAGTTGTTACGACAGAACCTAAAGACCGTAACATCGGATTCGTATTCCAAAACTATGCGTTATATCCGCATATGACAGTGTTAGAGAACATCATGTTCCCACTAACAGTTGGTAAAAACAAAATCTCTAAAGAAGAAGCTCAAAAAATTGCAGAAGAATATATGCAATTAACAAACATTGAAGAGCTAGCAGGTAAAAAGCCTGGTACTTTATCAGGGGGACAACAACAACGTGTGGCGATCACTCGTGCGCTTGTTCAAAAACCTGAAGTACTTCTACTTGATGAACCATTAAGTAACTTGGACGCTCGTTTACGTTTGAAAATCCGTGAAGAAATCCGTCGTCTTGTAAAAGAAGTAGGAATCACAACAATCTTCGTAACGCACGACCAAGAAGAAGCTTTATCAATCTCAGATAAAATCATTCTTTTAAACGAAGGGTACATTCAACAACATGATGACCCACAAAACTTATACCTAGAACCAAGTAACTTATTTGTTGCGAAGTTCATTGGTAACCCAATCATCAACATTACAGAAGTGGAAATTAAAGACGGCGTGATTACTCACCCATCATTCAACTTACCAACTTCTGAATTATCACAAGACCGCAAACGCCAAGAATTAGCAGATGGTCACTACTACTTAGGAATGCGTCCTGAAGACGTGGTTCCAGTAGCTGAAGGTGAACAAGGGCTATTCTCAACAACTATTAGCGGCGTAGAATTAATCGGACGTGAACGTATTCTTCACTTCCCATTAGGCGAACAATTCTTGAAATCAATTGTAAGTGTGGAACATAAGATTGAAGAAGGAGACACACTTTCATTCCAATTACTAAAACACAAAATCTTCTTATTCGATAAAGATGGAGCGCGTGTTTACTAATGAGAAAATATAATCCAGAGAACCAACCTAAAGCTTGGTTATTCCTTCTCCCATCTTTAGGAGTGATTCTTCTCTTTAACATTTATCCATTACTTCGTTCGTTCTGGATGAGTTTCCAAAAAGGGTCACTATTAAAATTACAATACACTGGTTTAGACAACTACCAAAAAGTAATTGCAGACCCTGTATTCCATAAAGCGTTACTCAACACAGCACTGTATGCATTCGCAGTAGTGCCAGTAGCGTTATTAATCTCAGTCATCATTGCATGGATTATTTTCGAGAAGATTAAACGTAAAAGCTTCTTCGAAACAATCTTCTTCATGCCTTACGTTACAAGTACAATCGCTATCGGGATTGTGTTCCGTTACTTCTTCAACGGGGACTACGGAATTATCAACTTCTTCCTTGGCTTGATTGGTATTCCAGCCGTGAACTGGTTGGATAACGTAAACATGAGTATGCCAACATTGATTATCTTCGGGGTTTGGACAAGTTTAGCGTTCAATATCATCATCCTCTTAGCAGGATTACGTAATATTGATCCTGAGCACTTCAAGATTGCGAAAATGTTTGGTGCGACAGACCGTGAAATCTTCTGGCGTATTACATTCCCGCAATTAGTTCCAACAATTGCCTTCCTTTCAACGGTTAACTTAATCGGGGCATTCAAAGTGTATACTCAAGTGTACGCATTATTTGGCGGAACTGCAGGTCCAGCGAACTCAGCAACAACAGCTGTGTACTATATTTACGACAAGTTCCATGTGGCAGGAAGACCAGGGGTTGCCATGGCAGCAACTGTAATCTTGTTTGCAATCATTCTTTTTGCAACATTCCTCCAAAACAAATTCTTGAGAAAGGCGGAGGGATAAGAAGATGAAAAAAGTATTTAACGGTTTTTCAATCGCGCTTTTAATTTTCTTAGCGTTGATTACTGTATTCCCATTTATTTACATGGTAATGACCGGGTTAATGACATACGCAGAAGCAACAA
The DNA here is from genome assembly GCA_963521405.1 of uncultured Streptococcus sp. Classification (GTDB taxonomy): domain Bacteria; phylum Bacillota; class Bacilli; order Lactobacillales; family Aerococcaceae; genus Granulicatella. Next base: position 51,701 of record CAUQUY010000004.1, on the reverse strand, counting down.
GCATTCCACCGTCATTCATCCCAAGCGAATTCAAATTTAGTAACTACTTAGAAGTATTTAGCCGTGCGCCATTCTTACGTTACTTCGGAAACACATTATTTGTGTCTCTATTTACAACAGTGGCAACAGTCATTACTTCATTATTAGCAGCCTTTGCCGTAACAAGCTTACAGTTCAAAGGGAAAAACATTGTCATGATGATTTTAGTTTCTCTATTAATGGTTCCTTACGAATCAATCATCTTTACAAACTACCAAACAATCGCTCAATTAGGGTTATTAAACACTTATGTAGCGTTAATCATTCCGTTCTTAACAAGTATCTTCTATATTTACTACTTGAACGGGTACTTAAAAGGAATCCCAAGTACATTCTACAAAGCTGCTAAAATTGATGGTGCGAGTGATTTAGAATACATCCGCCGCATTTTAGTGCCAATGTGTAAACCAGCATTGGTAACAGTAGGGATTTTAACATTCATCCAAAGCTGGAATTCATTCCTATGGCCATTATTGGTTACAAACACGAAAGAATTCCGTCTATTAAACAACGGACTTTCTGCCTTCACGACAGAAGCCGGAAGTGATGTTCACTTACAAATGGCCGCAGCAACTTTAACGGTTATCCCAATTCTGTTAATTTACTTTGTATTCAGAAAAGAAATTATTAGAGGGGTTGCGAAGAATGGTATCAAAGGATAAAACAAGGATTACCTTTCATAGCGGTATTTTAACGATTGGTGGAACGGTCATCGAAGTAGCGTATAAAGATAGTCATATCTTCTTTGACTTCGGAACCGAGTTTTTACCAGAATTAGAATTGCCCGATGAATCGGTGCAAACACTCACAGACTATAAAGTGATTCCGCATTTAAAAAATATGTACGATGCACGTATCCCTTACAAATACGAAGGGGATGAAGATAAAGACTATGCCAATACGGCGGTCTTTATCTCACATGCGCATTTGGACCATACAAGAATGTTGAATTATTTAGACCCAAGTATTCCTTTATATACATTGAAGGAAACAAAAATGATTGTAAATTCGCTCAACCGCAATGGTGTATTCTTACTACCATCGCCGTTTGAAGACGATACATTTACAAGAGACATGATTGGGTTAGATGCTGGAGACGTGATTAAGGTTGGAGAAATCGAAGTAGAAATCGTGCGTGTCGATCATGATGCGTATGGGGCTGCTGCTTTAATCATCAAAACTCCGGGTCATCATATTACGTATACAGGGGACTTACGACTTCACGGTCATAACGCCGAAGATACAATCGAGTTTTGTAAAAAAGCAAAACATACGGACCTCTTAATGATGGAAGGCGTATCGATTAGCTTTGGGGACCGTAAAGAGGTTGAAGACCAAATCAAACCTGAAAACGAGGAAGATGTGATTCGTCATATCGTTCGCCTCGAACAAGAAAATCCAAATCGACAAATCACATTTAATGGCTATCCAGCAAATGTCCGTCGCTTTGAAAAAATCGTCGAAGGAACAAGTCGTACTGTTGTTCTAGAAGCAACGATGGCGGCACTTCTGAAAGAAGTATTCCAAAAAGAAGCTCATTACTACTATAGAGAAGGAGCTCCAAAACTCGACGAACTTGATCCTACTTTAGAAATTTCATATCAAACGTTGTTAGAGGATACTTCGAAGTACCTATGGCAAGCCGTCGAACATTTCGAACGTTTGCAGGAGGGAAGCTTATACATCCATAGCGATGCACAGCCTCTTGGGGACTTTGATCCACACTATCAACCGTTTCTTGATTTATTGGCGGAAAAACATATTGAGTTTGTACGCCTAGCTTGCTCAGGTCACGCAAAACCGGACGATTTAGACCGTATTATTGCGATGATTGAGCCTAAATGTTTGGTTCCAATTCATACGTTAAAACCAGAACTTCTGGTAAATCCGTATGGTGACAGAATATTGCCGTATCGCGGCGAAAAAATTGTGTTGTAAAAACTATATAACAAAAGGAGAAGGAAAATGAAATTCAAATCTTTAGTAAAAGCGACACTAGCAACTGCATCAGTTGTAGCGTTAACAGCATGTGGAGCTAACTCATCAAACAGCTCACAACAAGCTGAAACTAAAAAAGACATCGTAACAGAGGTTAAATCAGAAACTACAATCACTTTCTGGCATGCTATGAACGGTCAGCTTGAAAAAGCTCTTCAAAAATTAACAGAAGACTTCATGAAAGCTAACCCAAATATCAAAGTAGAGTTACAAAACCAATCTTCATACAAAGATTTACAAGCTAAAATTAACTCAACTTTAACTTCACCAAAAGACTTACCAACAATCACTCAAGCATATCCTAACTGGTTATTCAGTGCTGCTGAACAAGATACATTGGTAGACTTCAAACCATATATTGAAAACGAAACAATCGGATTCAAGAAAGGTGAAGAAATCCGTCCAGAATTAATGGAAGGTGCTAAAATTAACGGAGTACAATACGGTATCCCATTCAACAAATCTACAGAAGTATTATTCTACAATGCAGATTTATTGAAACAATACGGTGTTAAAGTTCCAACTACTTTAGATGAATTAAAAGAAGCAGCTAAAACAATTTACGAAAAATCTAACCACGAAGTTGTTGGTGCTGGGTTCGACTCATTAAACAACTACTATGCAATTGGTATGAAGAACAAAGGCGTTGACTTCACTAAAGAATTAGACTTCGCAAGTGACGCTTCAAAAGAAGTTATTAAATACTATGCAGACGGAATTAAGGATGGATACTTCCGTGTTGCTGGTTCAGATAAATATTTATCAGCACCATTCCAAAACAAAAAAGTAGCTATGTATGTTGGTTCAACAGCTGGTGAATCATTCGTAGCTAAAGGTGCTAAAGAAGCTGGTTTCGAATACGGAGTAGCTGCTCGTCCTGAGAAATACAACCTACAACAAGGTACTGATATTTACATGTTTGAAGGTTCTACAACTGAAGAACAACGTACTGCAGCATTCTTATACTTGAAATTCTTATCTTCACCTGAATCTCAATTATACTGGGCACAACAAACTGGTTACATGCCAACCGTTGCTTCAGTGTTAGAAAAAGATGAATACAAGAATTCAGGTTCTAAAGTTCCTAAAATCTTAGCAGATGCTACTAAGAATTTATTCTCAATTCCTGTAGTTGAAAACTCTGATCCTGCATACGCAGAAGTTCGTACGATTTTAGAAAAAATCTTTACAACTCAAAACGGCAATGTAGATCAATTAATCCAAGATTCTAAAGCACAATTTGATGCAGCGTGGAATCAATAATCACATATAAGTTCATTCACAACACAATCACAACGAAGGCCTGAGGAATTTTCCTCAGGCTTTTTGTGTGGAATGAGGGTAGGTGCTGGAATGTGTGTATATGCTGTAAAGTGTGTAGGTGCAGGGAGGCCCCTTCGGGGGAGGCTTTTAGGTGTATGAGGTGAGATGGTGGATTGCTTTAGAAACATGCGGTTTTTATTGTTGAAAGAATATTAGTGAGCCCCCGACTCGAGCCGGGAGTCTCTCGTCTTTGAAGCCTCAAAGAGACACTAACGAATGGATTCGTAAGTGTCTCTAATTCTCATTCAATGGATATTCTCACTAATCTTTCAACAAAACCGCTGTTTCCGTCGCAACCGATGTACAAGGCGTACACCTAAAAGCCTCCTGAAGTGATTTCCACACAACAAAGCTGAGGAAAGTTGGGTGGCGTTCTTGAGATTGTGTTGCTCATTCATGAAGTACCGGTGCAGGGATGGAGTGCCTGCTTTTTAGAAGGGGTGTGCTATAATGTGGCGACAAGAGAGGTGAGTCGGATGCGGTATGTGCTTTTATTAAGAGGCATCAATGTTGGTGGCAAAAATAAAGTCGTGATGAGCGAATTAAAGGAATTGCTCAGACGTGAAGGGTTCAGGGATGTGGATTCGTACATTAATAGCGGGAACTTGTTTTTTGCAAGCGATGAGAGTGTAAAAAATATCGTTTTGAAAATTGAAAAGTTATTAGAAGAGAATTACGACTTTACGATTCCGTTTGTGCTGCTTTCAAAAGAGGAATACTTAGAAGAAATGGCGGGGCTTCCGGAATGGTGGAAGGATGATTTTGCTAGAAAAGATATTTTGTTTTTCTCACGGGGGACGGATACTGATGAGGTTATCCGATTTGTAGAAAATTCTGAGTTTTATAATGAGAGAGTCTATATCGGGAAATGTGCAGTCTTCTGGGCGAAAATCGATGAGGCAGAGTATCAAAAAACGACTTACCATAAAAAGATTTTGAAGCAACCATTTTATAAGACGATTACGATTCGAAATGGAAAGACATTTGATAAAATCGCAGAAATACTGCAGACAGAGAAACCTTTGTGATAGGGCTTTTTTATGGTACAATAGTGTGTGAATTTGTAGAAGGTGAGGCGCATTATGGAAATTAAAATTATTGAAACAAGTGATATGCATGGGTACGTGTTACCGACAAACTATACAGAAAGAAACATGGACTTAGGATTCAGTACGGCGAAGGCTGCAACTGTGATTCGTCGCTTAAAAGAAGAAGCGAAGGGTCCTGTGATTCAAATCGAAAACGGGGACTTCATTCAAGGGTCACCATTAAGCTACTATGTTCGCAAACAAGATTCAAAAGTAGCCTCTGATTTAACAAAAGTATTGAACTATTTAAACTATGACTTAGGAATTCTAGGAAATCACGAGTTTAACTATGGGTTAGATTACTTAAGAGAAGCGATTGCGTCTTATAACCACCCAATTCTTTGCTCAAACATTTTAACAAAAGACGGCAAGCCAGCGTTTGGCGAACCTTACAAAGTGTTCGAGAAAGACGGTGTGAAAATCGCAGTTTTAGGGATTACGACACCTTATATTCCAAATTGGGAACAACCTGCAACGGTCAAAGATTTAGTATTCGTGAGCGCGTTAGAAACAGCGAAGAAATACGTTCCAGAAATGCGTAAAGTGGCGGACGTTGTCGTTGTAACGTACCACGGAGGATTCGAGTGCGACCTTTCATGCGGTGACCCAACGGAACTCTTAACAGGAGAAAACGAAGGGTATGCGATTGCGACGCAAGTAGATGGAATCGATGCGTTAGTGACAGGACACCAACACCGTGTGATTGCACAAAAAGTGAATGGCGTGCCAGTAATTCAACCAGGATACCGCGGTGCATATGTAGGTGAAATCAGCTTAGAAGTGGAAAAAGTAGACGGAAAGTATACAGTTGTTTCAAGTGAAGCAAAACTTCACCCAACAGAAGATGTGCCAGCAGATCCAGCCGTATTAGAAATGTTTAGCGATTTACAAGCGGAAGTGGAAGATTGGTTAGATACTCCAGTTGGAAAAGTTGTTGGAGATATGACGATTAAAGATCCACATGCAGCACGTTTAAGCGAGCATCCATATATTGAATTTATCAATAAGGTTCAGATGGAAGCCAGCGGTGCGGACATCTCAGGAACTGCGTTATTCAACAATGACGGTCGTGGATTTAACTCAGAAATCCGTATGCGTGACGTGATTACGAACTACATTTATCCAAATACATTAGCCGTTCTAAAAGTGAGCGGGGAAGACTTAAGAAAAGCTCTTGAGCGTGTGGCGACTTATTTCATCGTCGAAAACGGGCAAGCGGTCTTCAATCCTAAATATGTGGAACCAAAACCTCAATTCTACAACTACGATATGTACGAAGGAATCGAGTACACATTAGACTTCACTAGACCATTCGGCGACCGTGTAACTCGTCTAGAGTATCATGGCAAACCCGTTCAAGATACGGATGAATTAGAAGTAGTGACAAACCAATATCGTGCAGTTGGTGGCGGAAACTATAGTATGTTTAAGCCGGAGAAGATTGTGCGTGAGGTGCAGATTGACATGACGGAGCTCATTGCGGAATACTTGCGCAAACATCCAGTCATCGAAGCAACAGTCAACAACAACTTTAAGACTGTGGTGAAATAATATAAAGACACTTTAAACTCCTCAGAGTTTGTTATAGAAAAGCATTATAGGATACCGGTTTGAGTCTTAGACCTCAAACCTACCAAGCTTCAAACAGTCTCTACGAAATGAATTTCTAGAGACTGTAATTCACATTGGTTATGATTCCCTATAATGCTTTCTATAACCTCTGAGGAGTTTTTCGTTTTATCAGCGCTTAAGTTGTCGTGTTGCTTCAATAAAGTTAGAACCAATATTCCTTCATTCTAAATGAGAAGCGTTAGCCATAATAGCTGTATCGGATTGAGCAAAGGTCTCAATCCTATCGAGCCTCAAACGGATGGTAGGAAATGAATTTCCAACCATCCGTAATTCGCATCGATTACTGATCGCTATAATGGCTACTATGTTATCTGAAAACGCGTAGCTTTTTTTCTTTGTATCTTAACGTTGTTGTTTTGCTTCGATGGAGTGAGTGCAAGTATTCCTTCATTCGAAAGGGAAATGTGCTTAAAATGGATTGGAGATTCTTATGTTGAGATTGCGAAAAGTTTAGGATTTTGTTAGGGAATGTTACGGTATAGGCGGGATATGGTATGATGAAGGCACTGAATTGCAAAGTGAGGTTTTGTGTTTGAAGTTAAAGAAATGGTCGTGGATTGGTTTATTGGTACTTTGCGTGACGTTGTTAGTCGGGTGTGGGGATCACACGAGTCGTGGGTATCTTGAAGAGCTTGCTGGGAAAGAATTGAGCAGGGTTTATCCAACAGAGAATATTGAAGATTTATTTGAGCAGTTTCCAAATGGATTTACCGTAAGTCAGATGCGTGTAGTCGGTGACTCGAATGTATTTGTTTATCTTGAGGCTAGGGAAAAAGGGAAACCACTAGTTGGAACGATTAAGCAGCTCAATTCTAAAACAAAGGAAGAAGAGAAAAGTATACCGTTCCAATATGTGGATGGGAAGTTTGTTTTTGAAAATGAAGAAGAGGCAAAAAAACTCTGGCCACAAGGAAAGTTCTTATTCCAGGAATTGCAATTGAATAAAGATATGTTGGCAAAGGCAAAATTGCGAGAGAATATTTATACGAAGAAAGAAGAAAGTCCTACTGGGGATAATACATTTTATCTGAAATATAGTATTCAACTTCCAGTGATCAGTCGGATTTTGGGGATCGACGAATCGCAGCCGGTAGAGCTCTTTATCTTAGGTGTTGATGAGTCTAATGGCTTCGTATATGAAATTGGAACGGAGCAAGAACATCAAACTACTTTATGGGAAATGATACGAGAAATTAGGAAATAGATGGTTTTCTGTGAATTGGAAAGATGTTACAATGAAAACGAGGTGAGTGTATGCAAACAATAATGATTGTCGAAGATGAAAAAGTCATTCGCGATGCGATTGTACAAGAATTGGAAAAATGGAATTATGAAGTCGTTGCGGTGGAAGACTTTTCGCAAGTGTACACTCAATTTTTAGCCATCAATCCGCAGTTGGTCATTCTGGATATTACATTGCCGTTTTATAATGGCTATTATTGGTGCCAAGAGATTCGTAAGGTGTCTCAGGTGCCGATTATGTTCTTGTCGTCGCGTGATCAAGCGATGGATATTGTGATGTCTATCAATATGGGCGCAGATGATTATATGACAAAGCCGTTTGAACCAAGTGTATTGGTCGCAAAAATCCAAGGGATGATGCGTCGCAGTTATGAGTTCGTTCAGCAAAAAGATTGGATGGAATATAAGGGGATTGCCTTGCAGCTTGGAGGCGGAAAGGTTTCGTATGAGGGCAATGTCATTGAATTGTCGAAGAATGAATTTATCATTTTGCGTGTACTGTTTGAAAAACAAGGTGACATTGCGCCGAGGGAAGATTTAATGAATGCATTGTGGAATAGCGATGTGTTTGTCGATGATAATACCTTGTCTGTGACGGTTGCTCGTTTGCGGAAGCGTCTTGGCGAAATCGGATTGGAAAAATTAATCACGACGAAAAAAGGCGTCGGGTATGGATTGGCGGAAGTGATTGAATGAAGACAAAAGTAGAATTTAGTATGGCTTGGTTCAAATCGCATGCCTTCTTACTCGGAGCGTTGGTCTTCATCGAAGTGTTTTCGATTGGGTTCTTCTTCGTCTTTAATTGGCTAAATTCAGAAGTCGGCTATTATTTATTTTTACTAGCCTTTTTCCTTTTGGTAGTCGCTGGTGCACTTTTGTGGCACGATTGGAGAAAGTATAGAGAAGTTGCTCGAAGTTTGCAGCAGGAAGTGACGACACTAGACGATGGGTTTTCGCCCGTTGTAAGTCATTTATATGAGGCCATTCAACAAGAAAAGTCGGATATGCGAGGGTTAAGTACGAAGATGAAGCAACTTCGCAAGGAAGATGTGGACTACTATACTTTATGGGCGCATCAAATTAAAACGAGTATCGCCGCAAGTCAATTGCTGATTCGTGAGTTGCCGCAAACGTCCGAGAAATCTTTATTGAGTCAAGAACTCGTTCGGATTACGACTTATACAGAATTAGCACTGCATTACGTTCGAATGGAAAGTTTCCATCAAGACTTATCGATTTCAACGATTTCTATCGATGAAGTGATTCGTCCGCTCTTGAAGAAATATGCGACCTTCTTTATTTCGAAGAAATTGCATTTGGACTATGTTCCTACTGAGAAGAAGGTGGTCACGGATTCGAAGTGGTTAGGCGTCATCGTCGAGCAAGTGTTATCGAATGCGGTGAAATATACGCCTGAGGATGGAACGATTCGTATTCTTTTTGAAGGGGATACGTTAACGATTGAAGATACGGGAATCGGGATTGCTCCTTACGATATTAAACGGATTTTTGAACGTGGATTTAGCGGTTATAATGGTCGTGTGAACCATCAATCGACAGGGTTAGGGCTCTATTTATCTTCAGAGATTGCCAAACGTTTAGGCGTTACGCTTAGTGTAGACTCGACTGTTGGGGAAGGGACGACGGTTCATATTCAGATTCCGTCTGAAGTGATGCAAGTGAAAGATTAATGGAAAGCGAGGGGGAACCTTCGCTTTTTTTGTGCGATAAAAAGGGTATTTTTGCTAAAAAGTTAACGATGACACGCCCGGATGTGTTATAATTGTAAAGATAACAATATCGTTTGAGATAGGAGAATGACAATGGCAGTAGATCAATTAGAATTAGTCGTCATTACAGGTATGAGTGGGGCAGGGAAAACTGTTGCAATGCAAAGTTTCGAAGACATGGGATATTTCTGTGTCGATAATATGCCACCAAGTCTTCTACCAAAATTTTGGGAATTAGTAAAAGAATCAGGAAAAATTACAAAAATTGCGCTCGTAATCGACTTACGTTCACGCGCATTCTTTGATGAAATCATGTCCGCTATTGCAGGCCTTGATAACACATCATTTATTACAACAAAAATTTTATTCTTAGAAGCGAGCGATGACGCGCTTGTTTCTCGTTACAAAGAAACAAGAAGAACGCACCCTCTAGCAAGTGATGGTCGTATTTACGATGGCATTATTGCGGAACGTCGTTTATTGCAAGACATTAAGACACGTGCGCAAAAAGTGATTGATACAACAAATCTTTCACCTCGTAAATTACGTGAAGAAATCATGCAAGCTTTCTCTACAGGCAGCGAAGGAATTTTCACAATCCAAGTGATGTCATTTGGATTTAAATACGGACTTCCAATCGATGCGGATGTCGTGATGGATGTACGTTTCTTACCAAATCCACACTATATTGCAGAGTTACGTCCATTAACTGGATTAGATGAACCTGTGTATGATTATGTCATGAGCCAACCAGAAGCGAAGACGTTCTATCACAAATTGATGGACTTACTCGACTTCTCAATTCCTGGCTACAAAAAAGAAGGAAAATCTAGCGTGACGATTGCCATCGGATGTACTGGTGGGCAACACCGTTCTGTAGCTTTTGCGGAACGTATCGGACGCGAATTATTATCAGACTCTTATAACGTGAAAATCTCTCATCGTGACAAAGACCGTCGTAAAGAAGGGAATGGACGCTCATGATGTTCGAGGTAACACCGAACCCTCCGAGGAAGAAAGGCCCGAAAATCACCGTTATTGGTGGAGGAACAGGGCTTCCAGTTCTACTGAGAAATCTTCGTAAGAGAGATGCGGATGTGACTGCGATTGTAACGGTTGCCGATGATGGTGGAAGTTCAGGAATCATTCGAGATTATATGAACGTTGTGCCACCAGGAGATATTCGCAACTGTATGATTGCTCTTTCTCCGATGAACGCTTTACAAAAAGAAATTTTCCAATATCGTTTCAATTCCGACGATCAATTCTTCGCCGGACATGCGATTGGAAATTTAATCATTGCGGCCTTAACAGAGATGCGTGGAAATATTTTCGACGCGATTCGTCTTCTTAGCCGTATGATGGCGGTCGAAGGACATGTGTATCCTGCCGCTGAAGAGCCATTATTACTACGTGCTGAATTTCAAGATGGAACGATTGTGGACGGGGAAGCAGAACTTGTCAAATATCGCAAGAAGATTAAGCGAGTTTCTGTGCATTGCTACGACGAAAATCGTAAGCTCGATGAAAGCCGTACGCCAACAGCTGCGCGTGAAGTCATCAATGCGATTATGGAAGCCGATATGGTTGTACTAGGACCTGGTAGTCTTTATACTAGTATCTTGCCAAACTTAATGATTAGCGATATCGGTCAAGCCGTTTGCGAAACGAAAGCGGAAGTGGTGTACATCTGTAACATCATGACGCAACGTGGTGAAACGGAACACTTTACCGATGCAGATCATGTACGCGTGTTGCATGACCATTTAGGAACTAAATTTATCGATACTGTTCTCGTGAATACAGAGGCAGTGCCAGAAGAGTACTTAAACCAACAAAAGAACGAAGAGTATCTTTACCAAGTGAAGTACGACTTCCAAGGATTGCGCGACGAGGGATGCCGAGTAGTATCGTCAGACTTTATTAAATTACGTGAAAAAGGCGTATACCATGATGGTGAAAAAGTCATCGATGAATTATTCCGTCTCTTACAAAGTGCACGAATTGAATAATAACGAATGAAATAGGAGCCAAGACTTCCTCTTGGCTCCTTCAACATGACTAGAAGAGAAAGGAGGAGGCCTGTGTCCTTACTATCATTTGCTGCAGAAACAAAACAAGAACTAACGCAACTAGAAGTGCAATATGACTATTCAAAATATGAACTTGCGGCGCTGATTCGAATGAATGGAGCGGTTGGGATTTTGAATCGTCAATTGATTTTAAATATTCAAACGGAAAACGCTGCGATTGCTAGACGTATTTATGTGCTCTTGAAGAAGTATTATCAAGTGGAAAGTGAACTCTTGGTTCGCCGTAAGATGAAACTGAAGAAGAACAATGTGTATATCGTACGTTTGAAACACGGAACGGAAGAGATTCTGGAAGACTTGAATATCAAGTCGAGCGGCTTATTTAATATGCGCGTTCCGGAGAATGTTCGTGAAGACGAAGAGAAGATGCGTGCCTACCTTCGTGGGGCGTTTCTGGCTGGTGGTTCGATTAATGACCCGAAAACAAGCCGTTATCACTTAGAGATTTATTCGATTTACGAAGAGCATAACGACGATATTTGTCAGATGATGAATGCGTTTGGCTTGAATGCTAGAACGATTGAGCGTCGTAAGGGGTATATCACGTACTTGAAAGAAGCCGAGAAAATTGCAGACTTCCTTGCCGTGATTCATGCTTCCAAGGCGATGTTGCATTTTGAAGATATCCGAATTATCCGCGATATGCGAAATACTGCGAATCGTTTAGTGAACTGCGAGAATGCCAATATTAATAAAGTGGTGAATGCAGCCACTCGTCAAATCGAAGAGATTCAATATATCGAAGATACGGTAGGGCTGGATGCCTTGCCAGATAAATTATCGGATATTGCAAAAATCCGTTTAGATAATCCGGAAATTAGTTTGAAAGAGTTAGGCGAAATGTTACCTTCTGGACCTATCTCAAAATCAGGGGTAAACCACAGATTGCGTAAGATTTCGGAATTTTCTCAAAAATTAAGAGAAGAAGGAAAAGCCAATTAGAGGATGCGGGGCGTAGCTAACTATAGAAAAAACTATAGGAGGTTCGTCTTATGAACTTAGTATCTTTAATTGGTCGTGTTGTCAAAGAGGTAGAGGTGCAACAACTTCAACCTTCCGGAAAGAGTGTGTTTAATAATACTATCGCGGTGCAAAATGTGTACCGCAACAGCGATGATTCTTATCATTCACACTTTATCCAAGTGGTCGCTTGGGGAAAAATTGCGGAGCGTATCGGCAAGTTTGTCAAAAAGGGAGACCGCATTGGCGTGGAAGGACGTCTCAACACTCGTCGCTACACTAACAAGAATCATCAAGAAGTGTATGTGACCGAAGTGGTAATTGAGGAAGTGTACTTCTTAGAACGTAAACACGAAACTGAAGAGGACGGAACGAGTCCTTTTGAAGATCCGCAAAGTTTGTTTGTGGAATAGTGAAAGGAGAGAAATTCCTTCACGTGACAGTTTAAATGAAGGAGTTTTTCGAGTGATTATATTTATTAATGGGATAGCCATTGTCGTTGGGGCGCTTGCGGGTGTATTTTTACGCCATATTATTTCAGAGCGCTTCGCGCAACATATCATGCAAGGGTTAGCGCTATGTGTATTTCTAGTCGGAATTAAAGGCGCGATTCAAATCCCGAATAGCTTGATTATGATTTTATCGCTTGTATGTGGTGGAGTTGTCGGAGAAGGGCTTCAAATGGAGGAGCGAGTACGTAAGTTCTCAGACTGGCTTCAAGAGAAGGCTTCAAAAGGCAAAGAAAACAATTTAAATATCGGCGAAGGATTCGTTGCGGCAGTGATGATTTTCTGCGTGGGAGCTCTTGCCACAATGGGATCAATTCAGTTAGGAATTACTGGAGACCCAGCACTACTTCAAACGAAGTCAGTACTTGACGGGATTACTTCGATTTTCCTTGCGGCAACGGAAGGGATTGGAGTAGGGCTTTCTGCAGCGGCGGTCATTGCGTATGAGTTAATTTTAGTGGGCTTATCGCAAATTGTTGCCCCTCATTTAAATGATGTGGTAACCGTTTCGATGTCAGCAGTGGTGTCTTTACTATTAGTTGGTTTAGCAATGAACTTACTGGGCATTACGAAGATTAAAGTATTGAACTTCTTGCCAGCTATCTTTATGCCGATTTTACTTGTACCGCTATTTGCGTTATTTTAAGAAAATGAAAAACACCGGACCAAGAATTTTCTTGGTACGGTGTTTTGTTGTTTTATTAGTTGTTTTCTGCTTCTAATTTTTCGAAAGCATCGTGTAAGATTGATTTCAATGTTTTCGCAGATAAGTCCATTTTCTCTTGTTCAGAGTCAGCTAGAGGGATTTCGATGATTTGACGAATTCCTTCACGTCCGATAACGGCTGGAGCTCCGATGAAAATATCATCTTGTCCGTATTGACCTTCAAGGTATACCGATAATGGGAAGATGGCTTGTTCGTTGTTTAAGATGGCTTTTGTAATACGCGCTAGAGTAGCACCAATACCGTAGTAAGTCGCACCTTTTTTAGCGATAATTTCATAAGCCGCGTCACGTACTTGGAAGAATACTTCGACTAATTTTTCTTCATCTACGTGTGGATTTTGACGAACCCATTCATAGATTTGTAAACCGCCGACGTTTGTATGTGACCAAACTGGGAATTCAGTATCCCCGTGTTCACCCATGATATATCCGTGAACGTTACGAGCGTCAACGCCGACTAATTCAGCGATTGTTTGACGGAAACGAGCACTATCTAAAGAAGTACCAGATCCGATAACGCGTTCTTTTGGAAGTCCTGAGAATTTCCAAGTTGCGTAAGTTAAGATATCTACTGGGTTAGACGCCATTAAGAAGATTCCGTTGAATCCGCTCGCCATAATAGAGTCTACGATGTTTTTCAAGATTTTTAAGTTTTTAGATACTAAGTCCAAGCGAGTTTCGCCAGGTTTTTGAGGAGCTCCTGCTGTGATACATACGATATCTGCGTCGTGGCAGTCTTCATATGTTGCTGCGTAAATCTTTTTAGGGGCATTGAAAGCTAAGGCATGTGATAAGTCTAACGCATCGCCTTCTGTTTTCTCGAAATTGATGTCGATAATTCCTAGTTCTTCAGCGATCCCTTGTAATACAAGTGCGTATGCATAACTAGAACCAACGGCACCGTCACCGACTAAAATTACTTTATTACCATGTTTTTGAGATTTTTCCATATTCATACCTCCTAAAAAATTAGTGATGGAATATCCATAAACAAGTATAGCACGATTTTTTTAAAATTGATTTTCATAAGTCCCCTTTTATGACAAATAATACATAAAAAACACAATTTCGTGAAAATGTGAATTAATAACGGGAAAATGTAGGGGTATGGTATAATAGCAAAATAGAAGAAAAAAGAATAGGTGAAAGTATGAAATTAGTCGTTGGTCTAGGGAATCCTGGAGCAAAGTATAAAGGGACAAGACATAATGTCGGGTTCATGACAATGGATGAAGTGGCCTATCGAGAGAAGTTTGATTTTGATAAGGCGCTCTTTGATGCCGTATTTGCGCAAGTGCAAATCGGTGGCGAAAAAGTCATCTTCATGAAGCCATTGACGTTTATGAACTTATCGGGTGAAGCGATTCGTCCGCTGATGAATTATTTTAAAATTGGAATCGAAGAATTGCTGGTTGTTTATGATGATATGGATCTGCCGGTTGGAAAGATTCGTCTTCGTCAAAAAGGCAGCGCCGGAGGACATAACGGAATCAAGAGTATTATTTCGTGCCTCGGTACGAGCGAGTTTAACCGTATTAAGGTTGGGGTTGGTCGTCCAAAAGATGGGCGTACGGTCGTAGGACATGTGCTCAACCGTTTTGAAAAAGAGGAAGAAGAGGACATTATTTTTGCCGTGCAAAAGAGTGTCGATGCGATTCGTTCGTGGATTGAAACGGATGATTTCGTCAAAACAATGAATCGATTTAATTAATCCATAGGAAAGAGATGCTGCAAAATTTTTTGCGGTCTCTTTTTGTCGTTGGAAAAAGGAGAACATTATGCAATTATTGCACCAAACCATTAGTAAACTGAAAGGATTTAAAGAGTGGTTCGATACTCTTAGTCTTCATGAGAGTCAACTCGTGTTAGGTCTCAGTGGATCTGTAAAGCATTTGGCCGAGTCATGCGTGTTTGAGAAATTAGACAAGCAATTAGTGATTGTGACACCAACGCTCTTACAAGCAACGCAAACCTACGAAGAGTTATCGGAGTGGTATGACGATGAGGTTGTACACCTATTCCCAGTAGAAGAGTCGCTTGCGGCGGATTTCTCAGTAGTGTCGCCGGATGTGGTGAGCCAACGCATTCGCACGCTCGATTTCTTAAGTCGTGGAGAAAAAGGGATCGTTATCGTGCCGCTCTCTGGGGTTCAAAAGCTCTTAGTGCCGGCAGCTGTATGGAAGAAGAGCTCGATTGAACTTGCGATGGGTTCTGAAATCGAATCGATAGATGCCTTTGTAGAGCAGTTAGTGGAATTAGGATATCGCCGTGAAAATATGGTGGCAACTCCTGGTGAATTTGCGCTTCGTGGAAGTATCGTCGATATTTATCCACTCGACCAAGAATATCCACTGCGTCTTGATTTCTTTGACACAGAAGTGGACTCGATTCGTGCGTTTAATGCGGAGACACAACGCTCGATGGATGTGATTAACGAAGTGCGCATTTTACCAGCAACAGACTTGCCACTTCAAAAGGAAGCGGTCTGGAAGGCACAAGCTAAAATCCACGCGCTCTATGAGAAAGACGTGAAGGCGGCTCAAAGTCCAGAGAGAAAAGATCAAGTTAAAAATATTCAACAAGCCATCGATGCGCAATTAGAAAATGGGGAAATCCCATCGAACTTAACGTACTTCTTGGAATGTATTTATCCTGAGAAGACCAGCTTATTAGATTATGTTTCTAAAGATGCGTACCTTATTATTGATGACTACGCTCGTTTTATCGAAAAGAGCAAAACCTTAGAAGAAGAGGCAGGCTATTGGAAGACACACCATATTGAAACGGGTGCGATTGCTTCTGGATTGTCGCTTGTTCAAGATGGACGAAAAGTATTAAAAGAAAGTCCGCTCTCGAGAACATATTTAGCCATTTTTCAAAAAGGGCTTGGAAGACTCGCGCTCGATGCGATTCATCCGATTACGACACGTACCATGACGCAGTTCTTCTCGCAAATGCCGATGGTGAAAGTCGAAACAGACCGCTGGAAGAAACAAGGTGCGACGGTTATCGTCTTAGTCGATGATGCGAAACGTGCGCAAAAGGTCGAACAAACCTTTGCCGATTTTGACATTAAGAGTGTGATTTCAAACGGAACTGTGCTAGAAGGGCAACTGCAAATCATGGTCGGCAAGATGCACAATGGATTTGAGCTGCCAGAAGATAAATTTGCCATCTTAACAGAACGCGAATTATTCAATAAACTCACAAAACGCGCTCCGCGAAATCAAAAGATCTCGAACGCGGAACGTTTGAAGAGCTATACCGAATTAGCCGTTGGGGATTATGTGGTTCACGTGAATCACGGAGTCGGTGTGTACCAAGGGATGGAAACGCTCGAAATTGGCGGTATCCATCAAGACTACATGTCGATTCACTATCAAGATGGCGGGAATCTATTTGTTCCGGTGACTCAAATTAAGCTTGTTCAAAAATATGTCTCGTCTGACGCGAAAGTTCCAAAACTCAATAAATTGGGCGGTACGGAATGGGCGAAGACGAAACGTAAAGTAACGGCCAAGATTGAAGATATCGCCGATGAACTCATCGAATTATACGCCAAACGTGACGCCGAAAAAGGCTATGCGTTTAGCCGCGATACGGTGGAGCAACAAGAATTCGAACAAGCCTTTCCATACACGGAAACGCAAGACCAATTGCGAAGCGTGGCGGAAATTAAGGAAGATATGCAAAAAGATAAACCGATGGACCGTCTGCTTGTCGGGGACGTTGGATACGGGAAAACGGAAGTAGCCATGCGTGCGGTATTCAAGGCGGTCATGGATGGAAAACAAGCGGCTGTTCTCGTGCCAACAACGATTCTTGCCGAGCAACATTATGAGAATTTCGTACAACGCTTCGCGGATTATCCATTTACCATCGGATTATTAAGCCGTTTCCGCAGTAAAAAAGAACAAGAGGAAACGATTGAACAGCTTCGTAAAGGAGCAGTCGATATCGTCATCGGAACGCACCGTCTGCTTTCAAAAGACGTACAGTTTTTAGACTTAGGACTCCTCATTGTCGACGAAGAACAACGCTTTGGAGTGAAGCATAAGGAACGTTTGAAACAATTGAAATCGCAAGTGGACGTATTGACGCTGACGGCAACGCCAATTCCAAGAACGCTCCATATGTCAATGCTTGGGGTGCGCGATTTATCTGTCATCGAAACACCACCAGCAAACCGATATCCGGTTCAAACTTTCGTGATGGAACAAAACCCGATGACGATTCGTGACGGGATTGAACGCGAGATGGCTCGTGGCGGACAAGTCTTCTATTTATACAATCGTGTCGAAACGATTGAGAAGAAGGCCGATGAACTCAGAGCTCTTGTCCCAGGATGTCGTGTGGGTGTGATTCATGGTCAAATGAGTGAGACGACGCTAGAGAATATTCTCTACCAATTTATTGAAGGAGAATACGATGTGTTAGTGACGACCACGATTATCGAAACCGGGGTGGATATTCCAAACGTCAATACCCTCTTTATTGAAAATGCCGATCATATGGGGCTTTCGCAGTTGTATCAATTGCGTGGACGTGTTGGACGTACAAACCGTATTGCCTATGCGTACCTCATGTATCAACCAGATAAAGTCTTAACCGAAGTCAGTGAGAAGCGTCTGCAAGCGATGCGTGACTTTACAGAACTCGGATCTGGATTCAAGATTGCCATGCGCGACTTATCGATTCGTGGGGCAGGGAATTTGCTTGGAAAACAACAGCACGGATTTATTGATTCGGTCGGATTCGATTTATATTCTCAATTATTAAGTGAAGCCGTTTTGAAGAAACAAGGGAAAGAAGTGAAGTCGGAGGAAGAAACGGTTGAAATCGACTTACAGATTGATGCGTATATTCCAGCAAGTTATATTCAAGACGAACGTCAAAAAATCGAGATGTACAAACGGATTCGCTCGATTGATAGTGTGGAAGCTTATGAGGAATTGCTTGATGACTTTATTGACCGCTTCGGTGACTTCCCGGATGAAGTCAGCGCGTTAGCAGAAGTTGGGTTGATTAAGCATTACGCTAATGAAATTGATGTCGTATCTATTAAACGTAAAGACAATTCGGTGACAATTACGATTGCACCTCCAAGTGCGCCTCGCCTGCAAGGGGTGCCAGTCTTTGAAGCGCTTGGTCCGGTGAAATTACCAGCGCAAGTAGCCAACAAAGGCGAAAGTCTTCAGATTTTATTAAATATCACGCAAAAGCCTGTTGACTTATGGCTCGAGCAAGTTAAACTGTTTGTAAAAACATGCGGGGAAATTTTAGCCCGCGATGAGGAAAAACATGAAGAAGATAAATAGTAAAGGGATGATGCAAGGGGCGATTGCGCTCTCGATTGCCGCGTTTATTGCTAAGATTTTAAGCGCGGTGTACCGAGTTCCTTTCCAAAATATGGTGGGCAACACCGGGTTTTATGTATATCAGCAGGTGTATCCTATTTATGGAATCGGCATGACCTTTGCGTTAACGGGATTCCCGGTATTCGTGTCCAATGTCGTTGCGGAATACTTGGAGTCGACACATTTAAAGAAATTATTGAAGCAGTTATTCGTGATCGCAAGCCTTATTGGAGTGGGGATTTTTGCCTTCCTCCATTTGGGTGCGGGAATGATTGCCAACTGGATGGGAGACGTAGAGCTCTTGCCAGTCGTTCAAAGCGTATCGTGGATGTTTCTATTGATGCCATTTCTTGTCATCACAAGGGGTTATTTCCAAGGAAGCTTCCGGATGATGCCGACTGCCATCTCACAAGTGGTGGAGCAGGTCGTTCGTGTTGCGGTGATTCTCTTCGTGGCGAGTCTATTTGGCAGTGCCATTTCAGACTATTACACGATGGGCACATGGGCGATGTCGAGTGCGACGATTGCATCCGTGTTTGCAATTCTCGTGATGCTGTATTATGTACTTAAAGAAACAAAAGATCCGCTCGACGCCTTGACGATTACGCCAGTAGAAATGGAAGTGCCGACATTTGGACATCTCTTTAAACGCTTTGCTTTTGAAGGAGGAACCATCTGTCTTCTCAGTTCGATTTTAGTCTTATTCCAATTGGTGGATTCATTCTCTGTGTATAATGTGTTAACTACTCAAGGAATGCTTCCAGAAGTGGCCAAAGACCTCAAGGGGATTTACGACCGAGGGCAGCCGCTTGTGCAATTAGGAATGGTCGTCGGAGTCGGATTTTCATCCAGCTACATGCCGATGTTATCGCGTGCCTTTAAGAAAGGTCATGACTTAGAATTTAAGAGACTATCCGCATCGCTTCTTCGAATGACGATTACTTTCTCGGTAGTCGCAACGATGGGGATGATTGCGATCTTGCCATGGCTAAATACCGCACTCTTTGGAGATGCGAAGGGGCAGGCAGTGCTTCTTGTCTACGTCACTAGTATTTTCTTTGCATCTGTCATTATGTCGCTGCACGGCATTTTCCAAAGTCAGCATCAATATCCAAAAACGCTGCTTGCACTCACTGCTGGTCTCGCAGTGAAAGTTGGTACGAACTACTTATTCGTAGCAATGTTTGGAACGCTCGGGGCTAGCCTTGCGACAGCACTAGGACTTTGTGTCATGATGGGTGTGATGATGGCTTTTGCAAAAGAGATTATGATCAGTGTCTTACGTGACGGGAATTTTATGCAGTTACTTTGTGGCATTGCACTTGGCATGACGGTCATTGTTTCGGTATTATCATACGGAGCATGGCATCTTGCAGGGTTGCAGGATTCCAGAACGATGGCCTTTGTCTTTTCAATCGTCTTTGCCGTTATAGGAGTGGTGATTTTCCTGGCAGGAACGATGAAATGGAATTTATTCACAAAACGCGAATGGGTACTGATTCCAAAAGGAAAGACTTTATTACGTAAATTTAGTAGAAAAGAGGAAAACGATGAGACTCGATAAATTTTTAAAAGTATCACGATTAATCAAACGCCGTACGGTTGCTAAAGAAGTAGCTGACAAGGGACGTGTGTTTATCAATGATAAAGTGGCGAAATCTTCAACAGACGTCAAAGTCGGAGATAAAATCGCGATTCAATTCGGGAACAAACATGTCTTAGTACAAGTTGAAGCATTGCTAGATTCAACGAGAAAAGAAGACGCTAAGGAAATGTTCACGATTCTTGAAGAGAAGCTGATTAAAGAAGAGCCTTTAGAATTATAATGAATGGGAGAATACGGCAAGTTTGTCGTATTCTTTTTCTATGTAGAAACCGATTCCTTTTGAATGCGTTTTCTGTTGACAAAAAAATAAAAAAAGAGTAATATTAATAGTACTTTTTTAAAAGAAATAAGGAGGGGAAACCGTGGATTTAAATGCAATTAATTTTTTTCAACCATTTAATGCAATGATGGAATTACGTCACTTTTTGGCGATTTTAATTTCATGTGTTTGTGGACTTGCCATCGGTTACGAACGTACCTCCAGAAATAAACAAGCAGGGGTTAAAACCCACATGATTGTGGCGCTCACTTCTTGCTTAATGATGATTATTTCAAAAGAAGCCTTTATTGATACACCGCATTACGATACAGCTCGTGTGGCTGCTCAAGTAGTCAGCGGTATCAGCTTTATCGGTGGGGGGATCATCTTCATGCGTGAAAAACGCGTGAGTGGACTGACCACCGCTTCAGGGATTTGGGCCACAGCCGGAATTGGACTTGCGATTGGCGGAGGATTCTGGTTCTTCGGTTCCCTTTGTGCAGCGATTATCGTTATCGTTCAAAAATTAGCTTATCAACCAATCTTACAAGGGAAACAACGTCAGGTAAATATTTACTGTGAAATTCCAGACCCAACGATTGTACAGTCGATATATAATTACTGCCACTTCGAAGACTATCAATCGATTCAAGTCGAAGCGCGCGAACTCGATGGCGAAAAATACGAGCTCGTGATTCGCATTCATAATGACGAAGAAATCATTATCGAAAACTTGAAAAACTACATTCG
This sequence comes from uncultured Streptococcus sp., assembly GCA_963521405.1. GTDB lineage: Bacteria > Bacillota > Bacilli > Lactobacillales > Aerococcaceae > Granulicatella. Next base: position 30,389 of record CAUQUY010000004.1, on the reverse strand, counting down.
CGAAACGGAAAATCAAGTGGTCATTAAACGCGTGAAACTCCGTACCGAAGATGTTAACTAGGAAGATAACCAGGAAACGTCACTTTTCTGTGGCTGTTCATGGTAACACCAAAAAATATAAAATTTATAAAATGCGCAAAAAATGATTCCGCAAGACTAACGGATTCTATAATAACAGTAATGTGATACGCATCGAATGTGAATTACGCGGAGTAGGGCTTGTACCTTACTCCGCGTTTGAAGCTTCGAAGGTGAGAGACGGAAGGCTCGAACCGGTGCAACATTACAGTTATTATAAAGATATCCGTTAGGAAACGCGGAATCATTTTTAATTTCGAAGGAAGTTTACAAAAATTTATAAAAAATCTTAGTGTAACCATGGACGATGAGCGTCATTCTTGTTATACTCAGTTTGTATAAGTAAAAAAGGAGACAATTAAGGTGACGAAAGAAACACAACAAAGAAATTCGAATGTAATTTCAATGAACAACAAGTTAAATCAGAAAAAACCTTCTACTCCCGTTTTCAAGAGTCACTCACTAATGACTAAACTGATTTTAGTCGGTGTGATTGCCATTTCGGGATCAATGATTGTCGGGATTGGGAACCAATTTAGCCAAGCAAGTCAATTAGACCAAAAAATTGAACAAGCAAAGGCTGAAAAAGAAGTTGCTGAAAAGCAAAAAGAATCGTTAACACAGCAAGTGGAACTTCTTCAAAGCGATGAATATATCGCGAAGTTAGCACGTAGTGAATATTATTTAAGCAAAACTGGAGAAATCATCTTCAGCACGCCAAATGACACTGCAGAGCATAAAGCCCAACAAGCAAAAGAAGAAGTCGAACAAGGGGAAACTGTTGTTAAGGTGACAACTCAAAACCGTTAGGCAATGAATCTTTTTGATACGTCAAGCGTGTATCGAAAAGGGAATAATGAAGGAGGAACGCTTTTTATATGTCAATCGAAGTAGGAAACGTAATCCCTGGTAAAGTTACTGGAATTACAAATTTTGGAGTTTTTGTGGATTTAGGAGATCGTAAGACAGGTCTTGTTCACATTAGCGAGGTGTCTGATTCATACATTCAAGATATCAAAGAAGTTTTAAAAGTTGGAGACGAGGTTAAAGTAAAAGTCATGACGATTGCGGACGATGGCAAAATTAGCCTTTCAATTCGTCGTGCCGTTGATAAACCAAAAGAAGATTCTTCTGACAAACCACGTGCAAAGAAACCTTTCACACCGCGTAATGACTCTCAAGACTTTAAGAAAAATCGCTCTGCTGGCAGAACTTCAGCTCCATACGAAAAGAAATCTCCTTCGCAAGCAAAAGCAACAGATTTCGATTCTCTAATGAGTTCCTTCTTGAAAGACTCTGAAGACCGTTTAACTTCATTGAAACGTAACACTGAAGGGAAACGTGGGGGCCGTGGCGGTCGCCGTTCATAATGAAACCATCAATCTCTTCTGGTGAAAACTGGAGGAGATTTTTTTGACAGAAAGGAGAGGCCAATGCAACATCAACTAACAGCGTTTTTTAGAAGAAATGTAGAAAACTATACTGAGAAAAAATATGTGCTTGCCGTATCCGGTGGCGTCGATTCGATGGTTCTTTTGAATGCAATGATCACTATATTTGGAGACGATGCAAAAGATCGACTCGTAGTGGCCCATGTGAACTATGGACTAAGAGCGCAAGCCGTGGATGAGGAGCAACTCGTTCATCGTTTTTGCAAGCTTCATCAAATTCCAATCGAGACAAAGCATTGGCAAGAAGCAGAGGGCGTAACAGCTTCTGAAAAATCCTTACGTGATTTTAGATATGATTTCTTCCGCGCAGTGACGAAAAAGCATGAGGCGGACTATTTAGTATTGGCGCATCACCAAGATGACCAAATGGAGACTGTTTTGATGAAATGGTCGCGTGGAAGTACGCTGGAAGGTCTTTCTGGAATGAAGGAAAAACGTTTCGTAAAAGAGTTGGACATTTTACGCCCGTTCTTATCTTATGAGAAAAAAGAACTCTATCAAGAGGCTAAGAAATATGACATTCCCTATTTAGAAGATGAATCGAATGAATCCGATGACTATACAAGAAACAGATATCGTCATCATGTCATTCCGTTTTTAAAAGAGGAAAATCCAAATGCCGGAAGCCACTTCCAAAAGAGTGCGCAAATGATTGCGGATGCTGTGGCGTGCTTGATGCCAATCCTAGAAGAAAAACAAGAACAGCTCTTCCAAAGAGGAAAGAAGAAAGTCACATTCCACCGCGAAGCCTTCCTCAAAGAGCCAATCGAAATGCAACGATTGCTCTTACAACAAGTGCTCATGCAAATGGATACGACGATTTCGGTAGTGCAAATGGAGCAAATCTTAGAAAAAGTAGGTTCCGACAAGGCACAACTCACGCTGGACCTCCCAAATGGCTGGAAGTTCAAGAAACGTTACGAGGAATGTTCGTTTGAAAAGGGACGTCAAAAAGTCGTTCCAAATATCGAATATATATTGGAAAAACCGGAAGATACATTAATTCGTCCAAATGAAGATGAGCAAATCTTGCTCACTACAGGAAAGACGGCTTCCGAGTTTACTATTCCTGTCTATCCAAAGGACTTCCCGCTGACGATTCGTCATTCAAAACCAGGAGACAAGATTGCGCTAGATTCTAGTGAAACCAAGCATCAAAAACTCTCAAGATGGTTTATCAATGCGAAGATTCCACTCGAAGAACGCAAGGAAATTTGGGTGTTGGAAGACGCCTCGAAAAAAATTCGCGCAATTTTGGGCTATCGCTATGCCAAACCGTTGTCCTTTGAAGAGGAAACTGGTAAAATGATTCTATCTTACGAAAACAAAACGAGGTGCACACATGTTAAAAAATGATATGTCAGAAATTTTAGTATCTGAAGAACAATTACAAGAAACAATCAAGAAATTAGGTGCTACGTTAGCGGAAGATTACCGCGGTAAAGATCCGTTAGTCATTTGTATTCTTAAGGGTGCTATTTTCTTTATGGCAGATTTAGTCCGCGCAATGGACTGCAACTTAGAAATTGATTTCATGGATGTATCTAGTTATGGAAATGAATTCGAATCAAGCGGCGAAGTACGTATCTTAAAAGACTTAGGTCAAAGCGTTAAAGATCGTCATGTTATTATCGTTGAAGATATTATCGATACAGGCCGTACTTTAAAACACGTGGTTGAATTATTAAAACACCGCCAAGCAGCAAGTGTAAAAGTGGTGACTTTATTAGATAAGCCAGAACGTCGCGAAGAAGCCATCGAAGCAGATTATGTTGGTGTTCAAGTTCCTAACAAATTTGTTGTAGGATACGGATTAGACTTCAAACAATTCTACCGTAACTTACCATGTATCGGTGTTTTAAAACCTGAATTCTACGAAGATTAAGAAAGAGTTAAACTATTCGTCAATAAAAGTCAAATATGTTATGATAGAACGGTAGTCAAGTAAACTATCGTTCTTCTTTTATAAGAAGATGGGGAGGCAAAATGAATAATAATAACAATCGATCAATATTAAGATCTAGCTTACTGTATATCTTGATTTTCGGTGCCATTGTCATTTTTGTTGGAATGTTTAACGGGGATCAAAAAGGTCCTATAGCAGATATTTCATACACAGAATTTATGCAAAGTCTGAAAAGTGGCGAAATTAAAGATATTAAGATGCAATATTCGAATTCTGTATATACTATTACTGGGGAATATACAAATCCGAAAGAGCAAACAACAGAAGAAGCTAAAAACCAAAATGGCTTATCTATTTTTGATAACCGTACAACAAAGAGCACAAACTTCAAAACAACAGTCTTACCAAACGACTCAACGATTAAAGAAATCAATGAAGCGGCTCAAGCTAAAAATACAAAGGTTGAAACTTTACCAGAAAGTTCAACAGGCGTATGGATTTCTGTATTATTACAAGTCATATTACCACTTGGGGTATTAGGATTCTTACTCTATACAATGTTTATGAGCCAAGGTGGCCAAGGCGGACGTAACAATCCGATGAACTTCGGTAAGAGCCGTGCGACAAATCAAAAGAAACAAAACGTAAAAGTGCGCTTCTCTGATGTAGCCGGTGCTGAAGAAGAAAAACAAGAGCTTGTGGAAGTAGTGGAATTCTTAAAAGACCCACGTAAATTTACAGCGCTGGGAGCTCGTATTCCTGCAGGGGTACTTCTTGAGGGCCCTCCAGGGACAGGTAAAACCCTTCTTGCCAAAGCCGTTGCCGGTGAAGCAAACGTTCCATTCTTCTCGATTTCAGGTTCTGAATTCGTAGAAATGTTCGTAGGGGTTGGGGCAAGCCGTGTTCGTGACTTATTCGAAAACGCGAAGAAAAACGCTCCAGCAATTATCTTTATCGACGAAATCGATGCCGTTGGCCGTCAACGTGGTGCCGGAATGGGTGGCGGACACGACGAACGTGAACAAACATTAAACCAGTTACTAGTTGAAATGGACGGGTTCGAAGGAACAGAGGGAATCATCGTGATTGCCGCAACAAACCGTTCAGACGTATTAGACCCAGCCTTACTTCGTCCAGGACGTTTTGACCGTCAAATCTTAGTAGGTCGTCCAGACGTGAAGGGCCGTGAAGCGATTCTGAAAGTACACGCACGCAATAAGAAACTTGCAAAAGACGTGGACTTAAAAGTAATCGCGCAACAAACTCCAGGATTCTCTGGGGCAGAGCTTGAAAACTTATTAAACGAAGCAGCTTTAGTAGCGGCTCGTCGTGATAAAACAGCTATCGACGCATTAGACGTGGATGAAGCACATGACCGTGTGATTGCTGGTCCGGCTAAGAGAGACCGTGCCATCAGCAAGAAAGAACGCGAAATGGTGGCTTACCACGAAGCGGGTCATACAATCGTTGGTATGGTCTTAAGCGATGCGCGTGTGGTTCATAAAGTAACGATTGTCCCTCGTGGACGCGCTGGCGGATATGCGATTATGCTTCCAAAAGAAGATCGTTTCTTAATGACAAAAGAAGAATTGTTCGAACAAGTAGTTGGACTTCTTGGAGGTCGTGCTGCTGAAGAATTTATCTTTGGCGTGAAGACAACAGGAGCATCTAACGACTTTGAACAAGCTACAGGTATCGTTCGTAGCATGATTACAGAGTACGGAATGGTGGACGAATTAGGAACTGTTCAATACGAAGGAAATCATCAAGTATTTATCGGACGTGACTACGGTCAAACAAAAGGTTACTCAGATCAAGTGGCGTTTGAAATCGACAATGCAGTACGTCGTATCATGAAAGAAGCGCATGAAAAAGCACTTCAAATTCTTGAAGAACATAAAGACCAATTAGAATTAATTGCTCAAAAACTTCTAGAATTAGAAACATTAGACGAACGTACAATTAAATCACTTTTCGAAACAGGTGAAATGCCAGCTTCAATCGCGGAAGATGAATATCCTAGCGAAACAGAAGCGGCAAGTTTTGAAGAAACGAAAAAAGCCTTAGCAAAACGCGATGCGGAACAAGCAGAAGGCAAAGAGGTTCCAGAAGAACATGAAGAAGTCGAAGTAGCAGATGTTACTGAGGCTCCAAGCGAATTCGAAGGACCAACAGAAAACGAATAACACAAAGGATAGGAGAGCTGAGGCTGTTGTCACAGCTCTTTTCCTTTAAAAAAGGAGAGACAAATGGCAGATTCATTATTAAAAGTATTAGCGTTCAATGATGAGGTCAAAGCTGTTGCTATGGTTGCTACAGATGCAATCGCAGAAGCGCAACGCAGACACGACACTTGGAGTTCTGCAACAGCAGCACTTGGTCGTACAATCATCGGAACACAATTATTAGCAAGTAGCTTAAAAGGCGACGAACGCATTACGGTTCAAGTGAACGGGGATGGCCCTGGTGGAAAAATCATGGCCGATGCAAATGGTCGTGGGGAAATGCGTGGTTATATCACGAACCCTCATGTGAGCCTAGAGTTAAACGACAAAGGAAAATTAGATGTCCGTGGTGTCGTTGGTACAAATGGTACGATTACCGTCATCAAAGACTTAAATATGAGAGAACCATTCTCTGGTCAAGTGCCAATCGTGGACGGGGAACTCGGAATGGACTTCACGTATTACTTAGCAGTCTCTGAACAAATTAATGGGGCTGTTGGGGTATCGGTTCTTGTGAATCCAGATGAAACGGTTCGTGCAGCAGGTGGTTTCATGATTCAATTATTACCAGGGGCGAGCGAAGCGACGATTTCAGAAATCGAACGTCGTATTAGCGAGATTCCAATGGTTTCAAAATTGATTGACCAACAAGAACAACCACGCGATATTTTAAACCGATTACTTGGCGAAGAAAACATTCGTGAGTTAGAAGAGATGCCTGTGAAATTCCATTGTGGATGCACGCGTGAACGTTTCAGAGCAGGTTTGATGTCGATTGGGGTAGATGACTTACAACACTTGATTGACGAAGACCATGGCGCAGAAGTTGTGTGTCATTTCTGCGGTGAGAAATATCATTTCGACGAAGCAGAATTACAAGGCTTAATTGATGAAATTAAAGCCAAACGCGAAGAGGCAGACGCTTAATCGTTAAGGTGTAAGAGAGTGAGAAGGGGTGATTCCATTCTTCTCACTCTTTTTGTGTTTTCAGCCGTTAAAGCTATACAAATAAAGAAAAACTTAGTATAATACATACATAATACAGATGGGGTGTATAGATGGTTAAACGAATTTTTGCTCGAATGAAAGGTTATTTATTGTTATTTGCAGGGAGTATCGCTCTCTTAGCAATTACTCTAATGCTTGATTTTAAAACATTTGAACAATTTAATTTTTACCGAGATGTCGATGTTTGGACACATCCAATCCTCTTATTCCAACTAACGATGGTCGCAATCGTTCTCCTGATGCTAGGGCAAGTCATCGGATTATCGGTGAAATATTATTTCGCATTTAAGAAATTAGATGCGCTCTTCCCAAATAACGAGTGGGAACGAAAAGACTTTAAGGAAAAAGCAGACTATGTCGATGAAAAATTCGAAGCGATGATCGTAAAAGAAGTGCTCATCTTTTACGGAAGTCATTTTACAGTGATTCCGCTAAAAGAATTAAAAGAAATTCATCTATACCGTACGAGTACAGGTCGCCGTGTGTATTATGGAATTAAGTTCATGTTTAAGAAAAAAAGACGTTCCTTTATTCCAAATACGTATGGAAAGACTCTAGAAGACGGATATCGTCTCGTTCGAAAGGTGAATTACTTCGTCCCAGTTAAAATTAAGGACGATTGGAAAAATGTCAATAGAAAGTAGGAAATAAAGGTGCATAAAGGGTATGTGCGAAGAACAATCTTTCTCTGGGGGTCCTCTCTCATTTGGGTTCTGTTAGGGATTTTCTTTTTTTCTGGAACCGTGAAAGGATACATAGGAGGAGAGTCGCTCTATAAGGCAGGAGATATTTATCATTTGAATGATGCGGGAACTTCCGTTGCGATTCGTGTGTTGGATATAGACTCAGAGGCCCTCACTTACGATGGAAAAGAATATTACTTAGTGAAGCATGAAAATGGGGTTACGCCGCTTCAAGCGTCTGCCAAAGACATTCAACAATTACTCGACTTGAAGAAAGAGAATCCAGAGGGATGGGAGCCTTTAAAAGAATCCAATATTTATTTAAATGTTCGTGTAACGCCAGCAGTGACAAAAGGGCGTAGAGGAAGTACTACCGTTCATATACCGGCAGTATTGCTGGAAGCCTTTGCGACCCAATATAAGAAGGGAACTCTCTTACCGGTCGGGGACTCTATACCGCTGGACTTCCTTCATTATTTAACTTTGACATCATTTATAAATCGATTGTTGGAGACGGGGGTTACACTCTTTGTATTTCTATTAGCGTTAGTCTCCTTCTACAGTGCGTATAGACGAGTGCGTACATTGAATGAAGAATACGAGGCATTTGATAAAGAGTTTCCACGATACACTCAAAATATGAAGGCTTTACTAATGGATGCGGATTTTAATGATCCTAAGCTAAAAGTTCTGGTGAAGGATCACAAGTTCGTTTGCTATAATAAGGATTTTAGAGTGATTAAGCTGCGGGAAGTACGAAATGTTGAAGTTCGTCGTCAAAAGGCAAAAAGCAGTGTCACCTATGCCATTGATTTTGCTTTTGGAGGGAATAAGAATGTAACCATTCAATTGAAGAATCGTCCAGAAAATGTTCGCCAATTGGTGAATTATTTGAATGAAAAAGAAGGAACCAAAATATCGCTGCCGTTTCAATGGTAATGGGTATGCGGTTTAATTGAGATGAGTCAAAAAATTCAATAGAAAGTAGGGTTCAAAATGCATAAAGGGTATGGAAGAAGAACAGGTCCGATATGGGTTGTAGTAGCGATAATGGCTGTAGTGATGGTGATTATTGCACGTGCTGGGTTCAAATCGTTTCAGAGCGCAGAAGACTTATACAAAGCCAATGAGGTTTACTACGTAACAGATAAAGGTTCGTCAGTAGCGATTAAGGTAATGGATATCGACCCAGAACCGCTCGTGTTAAATGGGCACAACTATTATTTGGTGAAACATGAACGAGGCGTCGCGGTTTTCGAGGCAAAATCAGATGAATTGAAAACTGTCTTAGAAGCAAAGAAAGCTGCCGGAAACGCAGAGAATGCACTTGCAAGCGATAATCTTTATTTGAGTGTGCGTGTAACGCCAGAGCAAAGGAAAGGGAAAGGGTCAAACGTCAAGGTGAATGTGACGCCTGAGATGAAAGATGCCTTTTACCAAAAATACAAAGAGAGCCCGCTATATTCAGAAAATGCCAAGACGAAAATCGATGAATCAAGAATCTTGAAGTTAACTACTTCTGAAGATCAATGGGGAGATTCGGCAATGACGTTTGTTATGCTTGCAATCGTTCTTGGACTTATTGGGTTCCAAGTTTATCAAACACGTCGCTTGAAGGCGCAGTATGCACGTTTTGATGCGTACTTCCCTGATTATGCGAATAATATGAAGCAGTTATTGGATGATGCAGAATATGTCGATCCGAAACTCAAAATCCTTGTAATGGAAGGGATTCTAGTGAGCTACGACATTAACTTTACAGTCGTCGACTTATCAGAAGTCAGCAAGGCATATCTCGTGTTTGAGAACAGAAGAAAAGGCGGCATGAGGGTTCATTTGCGTTTTGAATATGCAAATAAGAAATACGATTCGATTCTCTTTAGAAGACAATTATTACGTCTCAAAGATCTTGTGGAATATTTAAACGAAGAATACAATTTAGGATTGAAAGTAGATTTTAGACTCCTAGGATAAGAAATAGAAATTGAAGGTGGAATAGTTTTGCATAAAGGGGTTTTTAGAAGAACATGGGGGATATGGATTCTTACCGTCCTGTTAGGATTAACAGTGGTGGTGATAGGATTTTTAGCGTCGTATGGTTTTATGAGCGGGCGTGAATTATACGAGCAGGGAGTCATTTATGAAATGGAAACTGATGCATCGTCCACTTCGATTAAAGTATTAGATATTGACCCAAGCCCGCTAGAGATAGACGATGAAACATATTATTTAGTGAAACACAATCATGGAGTGTCGTTCTTAAGAACAGATGCTTCTGAAATTAAACAAATTCTAGAATTTAAAGAGGCGCTTTCTGAGAAAACGAACGCACTCGCCTCGTCAGACTTCTACTTGAATATACGTGTAGTTAATGAGAAGGAGAAACGTGGGAGATCCAGCGTTCAAACGAATATTACACCGGAAATGAAGGAAGCCTTTGAACAGAAATTCAAACTTAGCCCACTTTCGGTGCAGGCGACTCTCGATAAATTGGACCTAAAGCATTTTTTAACCATTACGGATAGTGCGGCAAGGTTTGTCGATATCGTGATGTTCATCGTAGCTGTTGTGTTTTTTGTCATTGTATTCGCTTGGCAAATCATTCGCGTTCGTCGCATCAAAAAACATTATGCTCGTTTTGATGAGCTTTTTCCTGACTACCAATATGATATGAAACGCCTATTGGATGATGCGGAGTATTTGGATGAAAAACTTGGCGTACTTGTCAAAGACGGAATTTTAGTTTCTTATGGAACTGAGTTCAGGGTAGTGGACTTAGAAGAAGCAGTCAGTGCGTCCGTTTTTCGTCAAAAATCAAAATGGGGTGGAAAGTTCAATTTTACATTCTTCTATGAAGGTCGTAAGAAACAAGAAGAAGTCCCTCTTGGTGATTTACAGGACAATGTCGTTGATCTAGTCCATTATTTGAGAGAAGTTTGCTCATATAATGTTTATATTCAATTTTAAAAAAATAAAAATTTTTTATGGTACACAAAACAGTCTACGATTTATTTGTAGGCTGTTTTTATTTGCAGAAACCTTTTGATACTGCGGTTTTTGGGAGTGTGGCGGAACATATAGTTCATCAAAAATATGTTAAAAAGTTAACAAATGTTAACCATAAAAAGAGTCGAAACTTCATTGTTTAGTGATAGAATGAACATATCAAATCAAAGGACGTGATCTAATGGATTTCACAGGTAAAGTTGCCATTGTCACTGGTGGGGCAAATGGTATTGGTAAAGAAATCGTTCGCGGTATAGTTAACGGCGGCGGTTTTGTAGTCATCGCAGATATTAACGAGGCTGCAGCAAACAAAACAGTTGAAGAGTTCGGACCAGAACACACAAGCTTCAAATACATGGATTTAGGAAATCATGAATCTATCGTAAAAAGCATGAACGAAATTTTAGCAGAACGCAAAGTAGACATCTTAGTGAACTGCGCTGGGGTTATTAGTGCAAAACCTTTCGACCAATTAACATACGAAGAATGGGAAAGAACAATCCGCATCAACCTTTCAGGATGCTTCTCAACAATTAGCACAATTTTCCCACACTTTATCGAAAACAAAGGTGGACGTATCGTAAACGTATCTTCAGTTGCCGCTAAACTTGGTGGTGGACTTTTAGGTACTGCTGCTTATGCTTCTTCTAAAGCTGGTTTGAATGGTTTAACAAAAGCCGTTGCTAAAGAAGGCGGTAAATACAATATCGCATGTAACGCTGTATGTCCTTCATTCACTCGTACAGATATGACAACAGTTTTATCAGAAGATAAAGAAAAGAGCCAAAAAGTTATCAGCATGATTCCTCTTGGACGCCGTGCAGAACCAGTTGAAATCGCTCAAATGATTCTCTTCTTCGCAAGCGACCTTGCAAGCTTCGTTACAGGGGAAATCGGTGACTGCGATGGCGGTATCACATTAGATGGCTGATTTTAGCTAGAGTCTTATTCCAAATCAGAGAAGGATTGTGAACAGTATGAAAAAGATTAAAATTCCTGGGGATACAATCATTATTCCAATGTTTATTGGATGTGTGATTAATACATTTTTCCCTCAAATATTACAAATTGGTGGATTTACCACTCCAATCGTGAAAGGTGCTGGACCACTTGTTGGGGCATTCCTCTTCATTATCGGGGGTACCATTTCTCTTAAAAACACACCAAAAGCCGTTGGACGTGGGGCAGCGATTATTTTAGCAAAAATTGCGGTATCTGTAGTCTTAGGGTTATTGGTTGCGAAAGTATTCAATGACAACTTCCTCGGACTTAGCGCCGTTGCCGTTATCGGTGCCATTTCAGTAGCCAACAACGCAATGTATGCGGGTATTGTAGATGTATACGGGGATGAAATCGATGCTGGTGCCGTTGGGATTACAACACTTAGCGTTGGACCAATGGTAACAATGGCCGTATTAAGTAGTGCAGGTCTTGCAAACATCTCGATTTGGAACTTAGTCGGAACTGTATTGCCACTTGTGTTAGGGATTGCGTTAGGGAATGCCTTCCCATACATGAAGAAAGTTCTTTCAAACGGGATTACAGCCATCATTATCGTCGTTGGTTTCTGTTTAGGGGCTAACATGAGCTTTGGCCAAATCCTTGAAGGTGGTCTACCTGGTATTTTACTAGGGGTGATTACTACATTTGTCGGTGGTATTGCATCTATCACCGCAGACCGCTTAACAGGTGGTAACGGGGTTGCCGGTGCTGCCATCTCAAGTACAGCAGCCAGCGCTATCGCTACACCAGCTGCACTTTCAGCAGTGGATGCTTCGTTCAAAGGAATCGAAGCAACAGCAACGACTCAAATTACAGCTTCAGTAATCGTAACAGCTATTTTAACTCCAATCTTAACAGCGTATATTGCTAAGAAATTCGGAAACAAAAAAGAAGCCAAAGCACAAGAAGCTTAATCGAATTTAAAAGTGAAACCACCTTGGAAAATTTTCCGAGGTGGTTTTTGTTTTGCTTCGAGTGTAACAATTATGTTACGTAACAAAAATGTTACATCGAAAAGTTGAGTTGTATCAAAAATGATACGTATCAAAATTGATACAAAAAGAGTAGAGTGTATCATGCATGATACGTATCACGCATGATACATCTGGATTCAAAACGCCTTTTAGCTGAATTTTTGCACAAAAAAAGAACCACAAATACTGAATTCAAAAGATTGCAATAAAGTATCTGAGACTCTTCTCTTATTTTTTTTTATAATAAATTACGCTTCACCGAAAATACCTGTTGAAAGGTAGCGTTCTCCTGTATCAGGTAGGAGAACTACAACAGATTTGCCTTTTCCTAAGCGTTTTGCCACGCGTAGAGCGGTAGTGACAGCAGCTCCAGAAGAAATACCAGCAAGGATACCTTCTTTAGCAGCTAAGTTTTTCGCTGTTTCGATGGCATCGTCACTTGAAACAAGTTCAAAGCCGTCGATAACTTCGCGGTCGATAATGCTTGGCTCAAAACCAGCAGAAATTCCTTGGATGCGGTGTTTTCCTTTTTGACCTTTAGAAATAAATGGTGCTTCTTCAGGTTCAACCCCGATGATTTCAACGTCTTTGTTCACTTCTTTTAACGCACGGCCAACACCTGTGATCGTACCACCAGTACCGATACCACTGATGTAAGCATCTGGAGTTTTTCCGTCGAAGGCTTTAATAATTTCTTGCCCAGTTGTTTGATAGTGGATAGCTGGGTTTGCTTCGTTGTCGAATTGACGTGCCCAGAAGTAGCCAGGTTGTGCTGCTAATTCTTCTGCTTTGGCAACGGCAGCGCCGAATCCATCCGCAGCAGGTGTTAATAATACTTCTGTACCGTATGCTTTCATTAATTGACGGCGTTCGATAGACATTGATTCAGGCATGATGGTAATGACCTTGTATCCTTTGGCAGCACCGATTAATGAAAGTCCTACCCCTGTATTTCCACTCGTAGCTTCGATGATTGTGTCGCCAGGTTTTAGCGAGCCATCTTTCTCAGCTGTTTCGATGATGTTTAAAGCGATACGATCTTTGACAGATCCACCGGCGTTAAACGACTCGACTTTTACATATACATCTGCAGAATCGTCTGAAACTAAACGACGTAGTTTCACAAGGGGAGTGTTCCCGATTAATTCTGTGATAGTTTCTACTGATTTGACCATAAATGATCCCTCCATAAAGTTAGACTGGGCAACTTTAAGGGTTGCTTGTTACCATTGTAACGGGGATTGATACTGGGGACAATACTTTTGTTTCAAAAAAACAGAAAAAAGCCTAGAAAAATCAAATCAGGTGTGATACACTAACTGCTAGCAAGGGCTTTTAAACTCATCCAGAGAGGTGAGAAAGGCTAAGATCAAGTTTATTAGACTAGCCCTACGCTTAAAAAACATAGGGCTTTTTGTGTGCACAAAAACGCCCGGAAAAGAGGGTAAAATGGAGTTACAAACTTCAAAAGTCGATCTGTTGTTAGATGTGGATCAAAAACCGGAGCTCGTGCCTGGGCTGTTTCTGAGTTTACAGCACGTGTTTGCGATGTTTGGTGCCACTGTTTTAGTGCCGTTAATATTGGGGATGCCAGTATCGGTTGCTTTATTTGCGTCAGGATTAGGAACGCTAATCTATATGGTTGCGACGCAGTTTAAAGTGCCTGTTTACTTGGGATCCTCTTTTGCTTTTATTACGGCGATGCAATTCGCGATGGCACAAATGGAAGGAAAACCAGACGCTGCGCAAACAGGGGTTGTGTTAGTCGGACTACTCTATGTGGTTGTGGCTATTTTTGTTAAATTGTTAGGAACGAATTGGATTAACCGACTCTTACCTCCAATCGTTATCGGACCAATGATTATCGTCATCGGTCTAGGTCTTGCCAATAGTGCGGTAACGAATGCTGGATTTGTAAAAGATGGTGACTGGAAGGCAATGTTCGTTGCAGTCGTAACATTCCTCATCACAGCATTCATTAATACAAAAGCAAAAGGCTTCTTGAAAATCATCCCATTCCTATTCGGGATTATCGGTGGATATATCGTAGCCATCTTCTTTGGACTAGTAGATTTTACAAAAGTCATCGATGCCCAATGGATTGCGTTGCCGGAATTATACTTACCATTCGATACGAACGGATTCTTCCATCAATATAACTTATACTTCGGACCTGAAACTTGGGCAATTCTACCAGTCGCGGTCGTAACGATTGCCGAACATATCGGGGACCACACCGTATTAAGTGAAATCTGTGGACGTCAATTCTTGAAGGACCCAGGCTTACATCGTACACTCATCGGGGACGGGGTCGCAACAGCCGTATCTGCCTTCCTAGGAGGACCTGCCAATACAACTTACGGTGAAAACACAGGGGTTGTAGGGTTGACACGTATCGCATCGGTATCGGTCATTCGTAATGCCGCACTGATTGCGATTGGATTTAGTTTCTTTGGTAAATTCACAGCACTGATTCGTATGATTCCAAATGCGGTGCTTGGTGGAATGGCGATTCTTTTATATGGGGTTATTGCTTCAAACGGGTTGAAAGTATTAATCGAAAAACAAGTGGACTTCAGACAAGTGCGAAATCTCATTATCGCAAGCTCAATGTTAGTCCTTGGACTTGGTGCAGCAGTGCTTGAAGTAGGGCCTGTCACTTTATCGGGGACAGCGCTTTGTGCGATTGCTGGAATCGTCTTAAACTTAATCTTGCCACACGAAAAAACGGAAGAAAAATAATTAAAACGTTAGCGAACAATAAGGGCGTCAGAGGAATCTCTGGCGTCTTTTTTATGCCTTAATAAAGAGGGTTTGAATATATAAAAAACAGTATAAAAAGAATACTACCGGAAGTATTCAGAAAATATCTCAAATAGTGTAATTTCTTCTTTCATAAAGCACGTAAATTACTTGCACCGGTTGCTATATAATTTTATATTATATAAGGAATGTAATTATCTGTATAAATTATATTATATACATATGGAAGTTTTTGACCGTTTAAAGGCCGGATTTCCAACGAATATTTGTCGATTGTAGGAGGAGCTTTATGCTTACTGAAAAACGTAGAAGAATCATTTTGGACTTATTAGAAAAGGAAGATACAGTACACCTGAAAGACTTAATGGCAGCGCTGGGTGCTTCTGAATCGACAGTTCGTCGTGACCTTTCTTTATTAGAAGAGGAAGGAACGCTGATTCGTGTGCATGGTGGTGCTAAACGCGTCTATTCAAAGGAGTATGAACCAACAACGAAAGAAAAAGAGCGTTCAAATCGACGTGAGAAAGAATGCATCGGGCGCTACGCCGCATCCCTTGTCACAAAAGGCGAAACGATTTATATGGATGCGGGGACGACAACGCTTCGGATGATTCCGCATTTAGAAGGAAAGGATGTCACTGTCATTACAAACGGCGTGCAACAAGCACACTTATTAGCAGACTATGGCATTAAAACGGTGCTCCTTGGTGGACAAGTTAAAACAGAAACGAGCGCGGTTGTGGGGACTCTTGCTCAAAACCAATTACGCGAGTATTTCTTCAAAAAAGCTTTCCTTGGAATGAACGGTGTCGATTTAAGCTATGGCTATACGACTCCAGACGAAGAAGAAGCAACGATTAAAAAAATTGCGATTAATAAGAGTAATCAGGCGTATGTTTTGGCCGATTCGAGCAAATTTGCTAAAGTAAGTCTCTGTAAGGTTGCGGATTTTCATCAAGTAACCATGGTCACAAACACGACGAAGGAGCAAGCCGATTTACGGTACCGTATGGCCGGAAGCATTCGTCTTGTTGAAATGGACGCATAATAAAGGAGAGATAGCATGATCTACACGATTACGTTTAATCCAGCGATAGACCTTGTTGTTAAAGTTCCAAACTGCGAACTTGGCACATTAAACCGTTCTGTAGAAGAAAACTACGTGGCAGGTGGGAAAGGAATTAATATGTCTGTCATCTTGAAGCGGTTAGGATTTGACAATACTGCAACAGGTTTCTTGGCAGGCTTCTCAGGGAACTTCATTAAAGAAGCATTGCAAGCAGAAGGAATTCAAACGAACTTCATCGAAATCGACGGAGTTACGCGTATTAATTTGAAATTAAAGAGTACCGAAGAAACGGAAATCAACGCCAATGGACCAGTCGTATCGAAAGAAGATTTCGCTCGTTTAGTGGAGTACTTTGAAGGAAACTTACAATTGGGCGATGTGGTATTCCTAGCCGGAAATGCCGGTAATGGGATGGATCACTCTGCGTACACAACGATTGCGAAATTGTGCGATGATAAAGGCGTTAAATTAGTATTAGACACAACAAAAGATTTATTAACGAAATGTCTTCCATATCACCCATTCATTATCAAACCAAACCATCATGAGTTAGGGGAGATTTTTGGGGTAACGATTGAAACGGAAGAACAAATTGTCGATTATGTGAAAAAACTCCAAGACATGGGGGCTCGAAATGTTTTGATTTCTCGTGGGGGTGACGGAGCAATGCTCCTTAGTGAAACTGGTGAAGTCTATACATCAAATGTTCCAAAAGGAAAATTAGTCAACTCAGTTGGAGCAGGAGACTCAATGCTTTCAGGCTTTATGGCGAAATTTATTGAAACCAAAGATTACGCAGCGAGCTTGAAACAAGGAGCCGCTACAGGAAGTGCGACAGCCTTCTCTGTAGGAATTGCTGAAAAATCATTTATTGAAGAGTTATTACCACAAGTAGTGGTTACAAAACTGCAAAAGTAGAGAAGTAGAAAGTGAAATTATCAGATTTATTAAAGAAGAGATTTGAATTTCGGCTCCTAGGGTTTCCTAGGAGCCTTTTTTTCATGAAAAACCATAACATTTTTTGCAAATAGATAGAAAACGAGTATTTTTCTGAAAGAAAACGTTATTTTGTTGCACGCAAGAGGAAACATGTGTATACTGCAAATAGTGTTTTCAAAAAAATGGAGGGAAAAACATGAAGAAAGTATGTTATTTATTTTTAGGACTTTTAACTGTATTCCTTATTTTGGGAGGATTAAAGAGTCCAGTAGTATCGGCGAAAGAAGTGGCGCTTAATGTGACAAAACAAGTAGTGACACCAGCAAAATCGCCAGCAGATCAATACACAGATATTAGCGTGGAGATGAATTTTGGGATTCCGTCAACAGCCGCTAAGGGAGATACGACGGAAATTAAGTTGCCAGACAACTTGAAATTTATTGAAAATCAAACGTTTAAAATTACAAATGATGCAGGCGATGTGATTGCAGATGCGGTTATTAATCGTGATACAAAAACAATCACGCTAACGTATACAGACTTTGTAGAAAAACGTTCAGACATTACAGGTAATTTAAAATTTGCAGTCCGTGTAGATATTACAAAACAACATGAAAACACAAAAATTCCAGTAAAATTAACAATCGACAAACAAACAAAAACAGTCGGTGAATTTAATTATGTATTTGTTCCTGGAGACTTAAGTAAAGAGTTTGACAAAGTGAGCTGGGGAACAAAAACAGCAGAAGACGGAAGCATTACTCGTACGTATGAATTACGTGTGAATGCGACAAAACAAGCATTTGCAGATGCTATCGTAACAGACCAATTGCAAACAGACGGTATGGAATATGTTCCATCAAGCGTAAAAGTTTATAAAGGCGTTTGGGGCGAAGGAAATGACGGAAAACTTGCCTTGAAGAATAGACAGCTTGTGACTGATAAAGAAGTGACTTTTGCAGCAGATAACAAGAGCTTTACAGTGAAATTAGGCGATGTCGCTCAAGCAGATGGCTACTTAATCGAGTATAAAGTGCGTGTTCCTTATGCGCCAGCTTCAGGGGAAACATTCGTGAACTACGCAAGCTTAGATGCAAACAAAACACGTATTGATGCAAAAGAATCACCATATGTATATCAAACAGCTAGTGGTTCAGCGGATGGTTACACATTTGAAATTGTGATCGATAAAAAAGGGGACGATGGTTCAGCTTTAGCAAACGCTGAATTTGACGTTATCCGTAAAGCAACTGGTAAATCTGTTGGTAAATTAGTTACAGGAGCAGATGGTACTGCAAAAGTATCCAACTTATTACGCGATGAATACATTATTCGTGAAACAAAAGCTCCTTCAGGATTCCAACTGTTAGAAAATGATGTAGTCGTAAATGCAGCAGATTTTGATGCAAGTAAAGTAGCTCGTAAGGAAATTGTCAATAAAGCAGAGACAACGACAACAACTACTACGACAACAACTACTACAACGACGACAGAAGCTCCAACGACAAGTACGACTACAACGGAAGCACCAACGTCAACAACGACGACAGAAGCTCCTACAACAAGTACGACAACAACTGAGTCTACAACGTCAACAACGACGACAGAAGCTCCTACAACAAGTACGACAACAACTGAGTCTACAACGTCAACAACGACAGAGGAGCCAACAACAACTGCGGTGACAACTGAGTCTACAACAACAACGACGACTACTACCGTTGCGCCAACAACTACAACAACTACTACGGAGTCTACAACGTCAACAACAACAACGGAAGCACCAACAACAGTCACAACGACAACAGAGGCTCCAACAACTGCGGTTACAACAGTTGCACCAACAACAGTAGAAACAACGACAGAAGCACCAGAACTTCCTAATACAGGTACAAAAACTGTAGGAGTTTGGGCGGCAGTAGTTGCACTATTTGCAGGATCAATGTTAGTCATTGTCAACAAGAAAAATTCACAAGCATAGTAAATAATGCTTGCTAAATATGCTATACAGTAGTATATTAGAAACAGTTAAATATGTGAAAAGTACAAAGGGGTGCCATTTTGGCTGAGATGTTGTTACAAACCCTTGAACCTGTTACGTTAGTACGTGCGTAGGAATTGTATTTGATTTCGAAGTTTTAGACGGAGTCTCTTTGTGTTTTTCAATAAACGAAGGAGGCTCTTTTTTCATGAAGAGAAATGTTTTAGTATGGGTAGAAGTTGCAATTATTGCAGCGTTGTCAATGGCGATGTCCTTTATTCCGAAAGTGGCTGGGTGGTTTACACCGTCGTGGGGAGCAATTGTTCTTGTTATTTTTTCACTACGTCGCGGCTTGACACCAGGTTTAGCAGCAGGTTTGCTATGGGGATTACTCCACTTTCCGTTAGGTAAAGTATACTTCTTGTCTGTTGAACAAGTACTCATCGAATATATCATTGCATTTGCAGTGATGGGACTTGCAGGACTTCTATATGGTCCGTTCCAAAAAGCGTTAAAAGCTGAGAAATATACAAGCGCGATTGTGTTAGCTTGTACTTCAGCTTTTGTAGGAGTAGGCGTTCGCTACTTCTTCCATTATATTGCCGGGGTTATTTTCTGGAGTAAAGATGCACCAGCAGGAACAAGCCCATGGTTATATTCACTTACTGTAAACGGGACAGCGGCACTCGGAACTTTCATTGTGGTAGTGATTGCGTGTGTGGCGCTGATTCGTCAGAAAAAAATTTGGATAGCTCACTAGGGAAATTGTGCTTTCCGAGTCCTGGTTTAACCTGAAACCAGGGCTCTTTTTTTATTGAAAAAATAAGGGTAAAGCACTTCGTGCGCTTTGGATGTCTCTGTAGTAGAAATAATAGCTGCAACGGGTTGAGCCTGAGGTCTCAACGCCTACCAAGCTTCAAACTGACACTAGGAATAAATTCCAAGTGTCAGTAATTCACATTGGTTGCACTCGCTATTATCACTACTACAGAATCCAAAGGCACTCCTGCTTTACCAATAAGAGATCTAGTTTCAGTTAAACCATTTTAAAGGGTGGCCGAAGAAGGGAAAAAGTGTGTGCTCTTCAGTGAAGCCACTCGTTTTTCTTACTCTTTTTCAGTAAAAGGATCTGGTTTCGGTTAAACCTTTTAATATGATGAGGGTGTAAAAAATGTGTGTGCTTTTCAGTGCTTTTTTGGTGAAGGCACTCGTGCTTTACCAATAAGAGACCTAGTTTCGGTTAAACCATTTTAAAGGGTGGCCGAAGAAGGGAAAAAGTGTGCGCTCTTCAGTGAAGCCAATCGTTTTTCTTACTCTTTTTGAGTAAAAGGACCTGGTTTTAGTTAAACCAATTTCCCTAGGAGCTAGGAGGGGGAAAAGAGGATGCAGGGAGTTAGAGAGTGCTCATATTTTAGCGAGTGTAATTCCTTAGTGGATTGAGGGAGAGAGAGTTTGACAGGAGGTCATTTCAATAGTAAAGTAAACGGTGAAAGAGGTGTTGGTATGGTTACAGAATGCGAAAAAATGAATGTGTCTCATGAGATTTGGATGATGATTATGAAAATCTACAATGAGAACTTGAAAACTTTTTCGATGTCATTAAAAGAGGTGGGATTGAATCCAACTCATTTTGAAGTGTTACATCTGATTTTCCGAAATCAAACGATGGATCAAAAGACGATTGCGCAAACGTTGAATTTGACGCAGGGAAATATTACGCATTGCATTCGTCATTTAGAAAAATTAGAGTTGATTTCGATTGAAAAAGATTGGAAGACAAAACATATTTCATTAACAGAAAAAGGAAAGAAATTGCTGGATGATTTAATTCCAGCGCAACATCAAATGATGGAACATACATTACGTGGATTGGACTGCAACCAAAAGCAACAATTGCGTGAGCTACTAGTCTTATTCGAGAACACATGTAAGTCGATTTAGGTAAATTTTAAGTACGAAACGTATACTGAAGAAAAAAGAAGAGGTACGACTATGAGAATTTTAGTAGCAGAAGATGAAATTGATTTAGCAGAAGCGTTGAAAATGATGCTAGAAATGCAAAAATATAGCGTGGAGGTCGTTCACGACGGGGCGGACGCGCTGTTTTATGCTGAATCAACACCGTATGATTTAATCTTGCTCGATGTCATGATGCCAAAGAAATCAGGAATCGAAGTGGTCCGTGAATTGCGTGCAGGCGGAAATACGACACCAGTATTGATGTTAACGGCAAAAAGTCAGCTAGAAGATAAGGTAACAGGGCTTGAAGAAGGAGCGGACGATTATTTAACGAAGCCGTTCGAGGCGCCTGAATTATTAGCGCGTGTGAAATCATTGCTTCGCCGCCCGAATGTCTTTGTGGCATCTGTGATGAATATCGGAAATATCGAGCTTAACCGCGATAAGTTCACGATGGAATCAGCGAGTGGACAAGTGTTGTTGAACAATAAAGAGTTCCAATTGATGGAATACTTTATGATGAACAGCAATCAGGTATTATCAACCGATTTGATTATGGAAAAAGTTTGGGGACTCGACTCAGATGCGGAGATTAACGTGGTGTGGGTGAATATTTCATCTCTCCGTAAGAAATTAGCGAGCATCGAGGCGAACGTGACGATTAAATCTGCACGTGGTTTGGGCTATCAATTGATGGTCGAAGCGTAATCCCGATGATTTTAGAAAAGAAGAGGAGTTTGCATGTTTAAACAACTTCAAAAAAGCTTTGTGAAAAGTGCGATGCTGTCTTTTACGGCAGTGCTGCTGGTTGTGCTAGTGGCGGTAAACGTCGTGAACTATCGCCAAACTGTCGATCAAGTGGACCACCTTGTAACAATGCTTGTCAATAATGGTGGAGAGTTTCCAGACGCACCTGATGAAAAAGGCCCTAAAGAACATCCTGAACACGGGATGCCAAAAGGAATGGAGTTTCGTAAAGATGACCAGATGGCAACACGTTATGCAGTCGTAAGAGTCGCAAATGATGCGGTACAATCCGTAGATCAATCGCATTTAGTATCGATAGATGAGACGACGCTAAAAGAGTTGGGTTTACGCATCGCTCAAGGAACTTCCACAAAAGGATGGGAAGGCAGTCTTCGCTATCAAGTGGCTAAGACGGATGCCGGAACAATGGTTGTCCTTGTAGATGCCAACAAGGAGACACAACAAATATCGAGACTAATGATGGTAACAGGGGCAGTCTTTGTTCTTTGTCTGGCAGTGGTGTATGTACTCGTTCGTCTTGCATCTAACCGTGCAATTCGTCCATTTGTCGAAAACGTGGAGCGTCAGCAACAATTTATCGCCAATGCCAGTCATGAGATTAAGACACCGTTAGCGGTCCTTTCAGCCAATACGGATTTACTAGCAATGATGGGGACAGAAGCTAAATTTGTCGATAGTAACAAACGCCAAATTAAGCGTCTGAACTCTCTTGTAGAGCAGATGTTAATTCTTTCAAGATACGACGAAGGAGAAGCGGCTGCGACAAAAGAGGAAGTAGATTTAGTAGCCGTTACGAAAGCAATCGTAGAAGAGATTTTACCAGTCTTAAACGAAAAAGAACTTCAGGTAGAATTTACTGGGGAGGCACAAACCATCGTTACAACGAATAAGAGTGCGATGACGGAACTGATTCGTATCTTGCTCGATAACGCGATGAAGTATACGGTCGGTGAACCGGTGATTACTGTTGAGGCGAAAAGAACCCAATTAGCCATTGGAAATGCAACAGAACCAATGACGAAGGAACAGGTCAGTCAGATTTTCGATTGTTTCTACCGCGTAGACAGTTCGAGAAATCGTACGACAGGCGGAAGCGGACTAGGGCTTTCTATCGCGCAGAAGATTGCCGAAACGAACGATGTACAGTTGACAGCAGAGTTACCTAGTGAAACACAAATTCGCTTTGTCATTGAGGGTGAGAAAAATGGATGATAGACTTATCTATGAAGTTTTAGAAGTGGTTGGTGAAATTCCAAGCGGAAAAGTTGCTACCTATGGACAGATTGCTAATCTCATAGGTCGACCGAAAAATGCAAGATTAGTCGGAAAGATTTTAAGTCAGGTAGAAACCTATGGCGACTATCCTTGCCACAGAGTTGTGAATGCAAGTGGAAGACTGGTACCAGGATGGTTTGAACAAAAAGAATTATTAGAAGCTGAAAGAATCATCCTTAAAAGCCCGACAAATGTATCACTCAAAAAATATCAATGGAATCCGGAAGAGGATTAGCCCAATCTACAATAAAGATTGGGCTTTTGTTTTAAAAAAGATACAAAATGAAAGACGCTTGGAAAATTATTCCAGCGTCTTTTTTTCGTACGAATTATCATATATGGTAATTATCATATATGATAATTACCAGTTTTCAAAAAACTTTTTCAAAAAACTTTTTTGTTTTAAGTTCATTTTAAGTAAGCTCGTTATGATTAAACCATCAACAAATAGTTGATAGGAAGCGAGGGGGACCAAAATGAAAAGAAACAGAATGATTGTTCTATTATCCACGATTACTATTGCAACAACTTTAGTTGCATGCCAAAACACACAAACACAAACACAAGCTGAGGCGACTTCTCAAGTCCAATCACAACAGAGTCCCCCAGCTAAACCTGGAGGAGAAGGATTTGGCGGAAGCGACCAAGTGACACAAGGTGAGGCAGCAACAAATTTAACAACAGATGCAACAGTAACAGGAGAAACTTATGAATCTACCGGAGATGATGAAAATGCACTCCGTGTAACAGGAGCAACTGTCACATTAGACGGCGTAACGATTAACAAAACAGCTGGAGCGACATCGAATACAGAAAATGGAGACTTCTACGGAATGAACGCAGGATTCTTAGCAACCGATGGAGCAACGGTAACAATCACAAACTCAACCGTCAATACAACTGCACAGAACGGGAACGGGGTGTTCAGTTACGGCTCAGGAACGACTGTCAATGTATCAGACACAACAATCACAACAACAAAAGATAACTCAGGTGGTATCCAAACGACAGGTGGCGGTACGATGAACGCGACAAACTTGACGGTGAACACCGCAGGAAATTCATCAGCAGCGATTCGTACAGACCGTGGTGGCGGTACGGTAGTCGTAGATAAAGGAACTTACACTTCAACAGGATACAACTCACCAGCCGTATACTCTACAGCGAATATCACTGTTAAAAATGCAACATTGAACGCTGAAAACTCAGAAGCACTTGTTATCGAGGGTCAAAACTCTATCACATTAGAAAATACAAACGTAACAGGGAATATGAGTTCAACAGAAGGTAGCTCTTCAGACAACAACGTACACAACGTGATGATTTACCAATCAATGTCAGGAGATGCTGAGAGTGGAACCTCTACTTTCACAATGAAAGGCGGCACTTTAACAGGACGTAACGGAGACCAAATCTACGTAACGAACACACACAGCGTCATCACTTTAGAAGACGTAACGATCACAAACCAAGATTCATCTGGCAGATTATTAGCCATCTTAGGGAATGATGCAACACGTGGCTGGGGTACAGCCGGTGCCAATGGTGGTCAAGTTGATTTAACAACGACGAACCAAACATTAACTGGAGCGATTGAAGTGGATACCGTATCTACATTGAACTTCACAATGGGCAAAGGAACAAACTTTACAGGTACCATCAATATCGTAGAAAATGCTGAAGGAGGGACTGCCGTGGACAATAACGCAGTAATCACAGTAGAAGAGGGGGCGACATGGATATTGACAGGAAATGTCACAATTACATCATTAGAAAACAAAGGTACAATCAACTTTAACGGATATACAATCACATTAGCGGATGGTACGGTCCTAAAATAAAACTTAACCGGAAGGAGCTAGGCGAAAGTCTAGCTCTTTTTTTGTGAGGAGAAGTGTGGGAGAATATCGGATAGGGTCAAGGTTTACAATACTTGAAAACTAGAAGAAAGCGGATGATTGTGATAAAATGGCTAAAGAAATAAAATTTTAAAAAAGAGGTGCTCACATGGATCAAAACGAGAACAAAAATGTGAAATCAGTTGCTGAAAAAGCTACAGAAGTGAAAGACGAAGTAGTTGAAGCAGCAAAAGAAACAGCTGAAGAAGTGAAAGAAGTAGCGGAAACAGTTGTTGAAGAAGCGAAAGAAGCAAAAGCTCCTGAAGCAGATGGCGACTTCAAAGAAGTTGTTGAAGACGTAAAAGAAAAAGCAGAAGAGGCTGCTGAAAAAGCAAAAGAAGTTGCTGGTGTTGCAAAAGAAAAAATCGAAGAAGCAGCAAGCAAAGTGTTCACTGAAGAAAACAAAGCAAAAATTAATGAAGCAACAGAAAAAGCTGTTGATAAAGTTGAAAGCTATAATAAAAATAATTTATTCGAAAAAATCTTCTTCGGTGTATCTATTGCTCTTGCAATCTTCACACTTCTAGTGTTACTAAACGGACTAGGATTTGCGTTTGGTTCAAACGGCGGAATTAATACTACAAGTTTACAAGCAGCGTATATGGACCTTTCTAATAAAGTGAAGAACTTAAGCTTATACTTTGGTTTATCATTCTTCTTTGCATTAGTAGGTGCTGTATTTACTGGATATTTCTTATACCAAGCTCATAAAGAAAGCAAAAACTTATGGACTAACGTGAATGTAGCTTCATTAGCAATGGTAGTATCTGTCTTCTTAGGAAACATCTTAGGTGGCGGATTCTTAGATGCTCTTGGAAAATTATCTGATTTCTTCAGTGGAAAATCAAATTCTGCAGTAAATGCCCTTATTTCTGAAGCATTTGCAAACCCATTAGCAGCGAGCCGCACTGCACAATCATTCGTAGATGGATTACAAACAGGATCAAAAATTGCAATCTTCTTCTACTTAGTAGCATTTGCATCATCAGCAGCAACTGTGTACTTCTACTATCAAAAATTATTCCAAAAGAAAGCTCAATAAGCGAGGAGACCAATGAAAAAATTCTTTCAAATTATTTTAGGGGTTAGCTTCCTATTGCTATTAGTAGGTTGTAGTTCACAAGAGACTGCGACTTTCACTCAAAAATCAGGTGATACGGACGTAACTTTAGTTTATACGTATGATAAAAAGACTGACACCGTGACAAAGATTAAGATCGAAACGAATGAACCTACTGAACACACTGAGGCTCGTAAGGATAACGAAAAACTCTTTGAATCGATGAAAGGGTTAAATGGGGTTGTGACTTCAATTACTGAAAAAGATGGCAAACTCATCTCATCGGTTGAAGTTGACTTAACGAAATATACGTTGTCAAAACTGAAAGAAAACAACAATTTATTCTTTGCAGGCCTTCTTCAAAGTGGTTTCTTAACAGAAGACGGAGATCACGTATCATTCTCTAAGAGTAAAGAAGTTGCACTAAAACGCGGAATGACAGAACAAACGAAATAACGAAATGACTCATGGATAAATTATCCATGGGTTATTTTTTTGTTTTAAGTTTATTTTAAGTTCGCTGCGTATACTAAAACCATCAAGAAAAGGAATCGAGGAGAACGAGATGGAAAAGAAAAGACAATGGTTATTGACGACAACATTATTTATCTCACTAGGGTTGGCCGCTTGCGGATCGCAAAGTGTATTAAGCCAAGCCGAAGCAAACACTCAAACAACAAAGACATCTACAACTACAACTACGCAGACGGCTTCTTATTTTGAAGCAAGCGACTTAACAGCGACTTACGACGAAAGTAAGGCTTCAAAAATTTCGCTTCAAGGAACGACGGCTACTGTGTCAGGGGATGGCGTAACGGTCAATGGAAGTACGGTAGAAATTACAAAAGCTGGAACGTATATCGTCGAAGGAACGGCTTCAAAAGTTCAATTGAAAGTTGCAGCAGGCAAGGAAGATGAAGTACAAATCGTCTTTAAAAATGCGACTTTAAAGAATACGGAAGCTCCATTACTTGTTGATACAGCTAAGAAAGTGATTTTAACGCTAGCCGATGGAACGAAAAATGAAGTGGCCGATGAATCAACATCAACGGTTAAAGGAGCGATTTACTCCGATAGCGACTTGACGATTAACGGTAAAGGTTCATTAACGGTAACAGGTGCAGCAAGTAATGCCATTAAATCAAAAGACGGCATCCGTATCGTGGATGCGACAGTTACAACAACCGCGAAAAAACACGGGGTTGCAGTCAACGACTTCGTGAACGTGTCGGGCGCGACATTGAACTTATCAGCCGATGAAGATGGTATTCACTCAGACAATGAAGATGATGTATTGTTAGGAAATATTTACTTAACCAATACGAACATCACTGTAAATGCAGGAGATGATGGTATCAACGCTTCGAATACAATGCTCATCGACGAAGGTGCAACTATCGATGTACAAAAGAGTGAAGAAAGTCTTGAGGCTCGATTGATTCATCAAGTCGGTGGAACTGTCACAGTGAAATCTTCTGATGATGGATTGAATGCAAAAGACTGGACGTTAGAATCGTCTGAAGGACAAGGCCCAGGACAACAAACGAAGACCGTAAAAGCCGAAGCCGCAAATGTGAAAAACTTGAATCAAGCAGGCGAAGTGAAGATTGTCATCGACGGCGGAACATTAACCGTTGATGCTGAAGGGGACGGACTGGATGCGAATGGGTCTATCGAGATTAACGGCGGAACAGTGGTTGTCAATGGCCCAACAAGTGGCGCCAACGCAGCTCTTGACTATGATGACAATGGAAAACTAAACGGTGGTACAGTCCTCTTTGTCGATAATGGAGAAATGACAATGGGATTTGGTAGCGACTCTAGCCAAGCTTTCCTAATGGCAAGTGTTCAAGGAACGGCTGGAACAACCGTTGAAGTGGTTGACTCTTCTGGTAAAACAGTCGCAAGTCTAAAAGCTTCTAAGGCATTCTCGACGGTATTAATTAGTATCCCAGAGATTAAAGAGGGCGAAAAATATACGATTAAAGTTGGTTCAAACTCAACAACAGCAACCGCTTCTAAACAAGCAGCGAATATCGGCGGCGGACCTGGACAAGGTGGCCCTGGTGGTGGCGGACAACCAGGTCAAGGAGGCCCAGGAGGCCGACCTGGCCAGGAGGTAGATAAGGCCGATAAGAATTCTAAGGAACCGTGAAAGGGGTGAGTCCACCAAAATATGAAATCGAATGATGAAATGAATATTAACGAATTTACAAGTGAGGTGGAACTGAGGTGGAACACTATGGAATAAAGAAAATTAAAGAAGTTGAAAAGAAGTTTAGACAGAAAGGGGTGAGTCCACCAAAATAAGAACTCGATGAGACCGTTCAAACGTTAGACGACAATCAGGAGTCCAAAATGTAACAAAAGTTCTCAAAAAAATAACAAAAGCTACAGCACACAAAACCATAAGACGGGGTATTTTCTCAGCTATCGAAAGCTTAACTGAGACAACACCCCGTTTTCATGTTATATTATCTAACATAAGAGGTAAGGGTATTTTTGACAAAAGATAAAACCATTATTTACAATAACCCTATAAAGGAGGAAGACAGATGGGTGAAAAGGAATTACGACGTTCACTAGCCGTCTTTCCAATCGGAACAGTCATGAAGCTGACCGATTTATCAGCACGACAAATTCGCTATTATGAAGAACAGCGCTTGGTTATCCCAGAACGCTCTGAGACGAACCGCCGCATGTATTCATTGAATGATGTCGATCGCTTATTGGAAATTAAAGATTATTTGGCCGATGGGTTAACCATTATGGCCATTCAGAAGATTTTCAATAAGAATACAAATCCCGTATCGAAGGAAAGCGTAAAAGAGGCGCTGACGGATGAGGATGTCAGAAGAATCTTCTACGACGAGATTATGCATATTAGCCGCTACTCTGGCGGAGAAAAATGGAACTTATAGGAGGAAGCCAATGATTACACATGAAGAGATTAGAAGACAGGTAGAAGAGAAAGATGTTCGTTACTTACGATTGATTTTCACGGATATCCTAGGAACGATTAAAAATGTGGAAGTGCCAATTACGCAATTAGATAAAGTGTTGGCCAACAAAATGATGTTCGACGGTTCTTCAATTGAAGGATTCGTTCGTATCGAAGAAAGTGATATGTACTTATATCCAGATCTTTCAACTTGGGTGGTTTTCCCATGGAGCAGCAAACACGGTACAATCGCACGCTTAATCTGTGATGTATACAAACCAGACGGAACACCATTTGCGGGGGATCCACGTTCAAACTTAAAACGTGTGTTAAACGAGATGAAAGAATTAGGCTTTTCAAACTTCAACTTAGGGCCAGAGCCAGAGTTCTTCTTATTCAAATTAGATGAAAACGGCGAACCAACCCTTGAAGGAAACGACCAAGGAAGTTACTTCGACTTAGCGCCAATCGACCTTGGGGAAGAATGCCGTCGTGAAATCGTTCTTGAATTAGAAAAAATCGGGTTTGATATCGAAGCAAGTCACCACGAAGTAGCTCCAGGTCAACACGAAATCGACTGGAAATACTCAGATGCGGTAGCGGCTTGCGATAACATCCAAACCTTCAAATTGGTCGTAAAAACCATTGCGCGTAAACATGGATTACATGCGACATTTATGCCAAAACCAGTATTCGGAATTGCTGGTAGCGGAATGCATTTCAACTTATCTTTATTTGATGAAGACGGAAACAATGCGTTCTTCGATGAAAATGGCGACCAACGTCTAAGCGATACTTGCCGCCACTTCATCGCTGGGGTCATGAAACATGCGAAAGCTTTAACGGCCGTATGTAACCCAACGGTAAACTCATATAAACGTTTAGTTCCAGGATACGAAGCGCCTGTATATATCGCATGGTCAGCTCGTAACCGTTCACCACTGATTCGTATTCCAGAATCTCGTGGAATTTCAACGCGTATCGAATTACGTAGTGTGGATCCAGCTGCGAACCCGTATTTAGCGATGGCTGCAATTTTAACAGCTGGTCTTGAAGGGGTTAAAGAAAAAATGGAAGTTCCTGCAGCTATCGACCGCAACATCTATGCGATGTCTGCTCGTGAACGTAAAGAAGCTGGAATTGATGATTTACCAGGAACATTAAACGAAGCGATTGAATACTTGAAACAAGACGAAACTGTTCAATCAGCTTTAGGAAGTCATATTCTAGACAACTTCATCGAAGCGAAACGTTTCGAATGGGCTGCTTACCGTAGTCAAGTTTCACAATGGGAATTAGACCAATACTTGAAACTATTCTAAAAATGAAACGAAGAGTGCACTCACAATGATATGTACCCAGAATCCTGGACACATTTTTAAATTAAGCTGAACACATGGATG